>NZ_JBHXUW010000051.1:0-10698 GCF_042672475.1 Streptomyces sp. NPDC127177 | reverse complement strand
CCCGGCTCCAACATCTCCGCCGGATAACCCGTCTTCTCCGCCACCACACCCAACAACGCCTCCAACACCCCACTGTCAACAACCACAACAGGGGCAGACGCCACAGGAACAGCCACAGCGGGAGCGGGAGCAACAGGCTCCTGGGTGACGACCGGCGCCACCGGCTCCTGGGCCACCGGCTCCGGGGCCGCCTCGGCCCCCGGGGCCGCCTCGGTCTCGGCCGCCGGCTCCTCGGCGCCGCGCAGGGCGTCTATGAGCAGCCGGGTGGCGCGCTCGTGGCTCGAAGTGATGGACGTGCCGTGCTCCTGGATCAGGCGCAGGGCGGCGTCCGTGTCGGGGTGGGAGCCCGCGCGGACGGAGTCCTCCAGGGACTGGACCGCCTGCCGGATCGTCGTGACGTGCGAGTCCAGGATCTCGGCCTGGAGGCCGAGCCCTTCCCGTACGACGTCACTCAGCTCGTCCCCCGCGCCCGTCACGACCGCGGCCGGTGCCGGGGCAGGGGCGGCGGCAGGCGCAGGGATCGCAGCCTGGGTCACGGTCGGCTCGGCGAGGGCCTCTTCGTATGCCGAACGCCGGGCGTCTGTCACGTAGTTGATGCCGCGCAGCGGGATCGTCAGGCCCTTGCGGGCCGGTGCGACGAGCTCGGGCTCCGTGTGGTCGTCCACGCCCGTGACCGGCAGGCCGAGCACGGCGAGTTCGACGACCGCCCGCTTGAGGGCCACCTCGCTGTCCTTCGAGGGGCCGCCGTCGACCGCGAGGGAGACGACGTCGTCGCGGCCCTCCAGGATGCGGCCGATGAGGTCGGACAGCACTCGCTTGGGGCCGAACTCGACGAAGACGCGGTAGCCGTCGGCGTACATCTGCTCGATGCGTGCGGCGAAGTCGACGGGCTGGAGGAGCTGGTCCACCAGGGTGCGGCCGTTGGCGGCCGGGTCGGTGCCGTAGCTCGCGCCCGCGGTGTTGGCGTACACCGGCACGGTGGGCGTGCCGAGTCCGACGCGGTCGACCGCCTCGCGGAAGGCGTCCGCGGCGTGGGCCACGAAACGGGTGTGGAAGGCGGCGGAGACCGGGAGCCGCTTGGCGTGGACGTCACGGCCCGCGGCGTCGGCCACCAGGCGGTCGATCTCGGCGGTGGGGCCGCCGACCACGATCTGGCCGGGGGCGTTGACGTTGCAGACGCTCACGTCGCGGTAGCCGGTGACGAGCTCCTGGACCACGCTCTGATCGGCGCGGACCGCGGCCATCGCGCCCGGGTCGAAGGCGGTGGCGCCGGCGGGCGGCGCCATGGCCAGGCCTCGGGCACGGGCCAGTTCGGCGAAGCCGTCGTCGTCCAGCGCGCCCGCCGCCCACAGGGCGGTGAGTTCGCCGAAGGAGTGGCCGATCGTGCCGTCCGGGGTGAAGCCCAGTTCCTTGAACCAGGCGAACTGGCCCGCCGACAGCGCACCGATCGCCGGCTGCGCGAACTCCGTGCGGCGCAGCCGCTCCTCCTGCTCCTTGCGTCCTTCGTCGGTGAAGGCGGGCGGCGGGAAGACGGCCCGGCCGAGGGTCTCGGCGCCGGAGGTGAGCTTGTTGGCCCTGTCGTAGGCGGTGAGCACCGAGGGGAGCGCCAGCGCGGCGCGGCGGCCCATTCCGACGTACTGGCTGCCCTGGCCGGCGAAGACGGCGGCCGTCTTCGCTCCGGTGGGCAGGGCGGCGCGGCGGTAGGTGATGCCCTTGGGGTGCTGCCAGGACGCGGCGTCGGGCTTGGCGCGCAGCAGCCCGACGGCCACCGTCCGCAGCTCCTCGAACTCCTCGTCGTCGCGGGCCACGATGCCGATGCGGGCGTCGCCCGCCGGGACCCAGCCGACCGGGTCGGCGGCGGCGCCGCGCTCCAGGGAGCGGGCGAGTGCCTCGGGGTCGGCTGCGTGCCAGATGCCCGTGCGGGCGACCGGACCGAGGACCTTGGGGGCCTCGGCTGTGTCGTGCTCCTCCAGCACCATGTGGAAGTTGGTGCCTCCGAAGCCGAAGGAGGAGACGGCGGCGCGGCGGCGGTCGCGGGACGGGTCGAGGACCCAGGGGCGCGCCTCGGAGCTCACGTAGAAGGGGGTGCTCGCCGGGTCGACGGCCTCGCTGGGCTTGTCGACGTTGATGGTGGGCGGCAGGACCTTCTGGTGCAGGGCGAGGGAGAGCTTGATGAGGCCGGCCGCGCCTGCGGCGGCCTTGGTGTGGCCGATCTGCGACTTCACGCTGCCGACGGCCGCGTAACCGAGGTCGGCGGGGGCGTCCTCGGCCTGGTCGCCGGTGACGAAGGAGCCGAGCGCGGACAGCTCGGTGTGGTCGCCGACGGCGGTGCCGGTGCCGTGGGCCTCGAACAGCTCTACGGCTCCGACGGGCAGGGCCGCGTCCTCGTACGCGCGGCGCAGCGCGAGCTGCTGTCCCTCGGCGCGCGGGGCGTAGATGCTCTTGAAGCGGCCGTCGCTGGAGGTTCCGATGCCACGCAGCACGGAGTAGATGCGGTCGCCGTCGCGCTCCGCGTCGGCGAGCCGCTTGAGGGCCAGCATGCCGATGCCCTCGCCGATCAGGGTGCCGTCGGCCGAGGCGTCGAAGGGCCGGATGACCTGGCTCTTCGAGAACGCCGGGGTCTTGCTGAAGCACATGTACATGAGGATCGTGTTCTCGGCGTCGCAGCCGCCGGTCAGCATGAGGTCGGCGCGGCCCTCGATGAGCTCGCTGACGGCGAGCTTGGTCGCGGCGAGGGAGCTGGCGCAGGCGGCGTCGACGGTGCAGTTGGTACCGCCGAGGTCGAAGCGGTTGGCGATGCGTCCGGCGACGACGTTGCCGAGCATGCCGGGGAAGGAGTTCTCCTCCCACGGGATGTACGCCTTCTTGAAGCGGCGCGCGATCTCCTCGGCGTCGGCGTCGCTGAGTCCGACGCTCCGCACGACCTCCTTGAGCACCGGGGTCTGGAGGCGCGCGGAGAGCGGCTGGGTGAGGGAGTTGGCTCCGGTGACACCGAGGATGACGCCGGTGCGGGAGGGGTCGTACCAGCCCGATCCCTCGGTCCCGGCGTCCCGCAGTACGTCACGGGCGACGGTCAGGGAGAGCAGCTGGAGGATGTCCGTGACCTCGAGGGTGTTCGGCGGCAGGCCGAACTCCATGGGGTTGAACGGGGTCTCCGGCAGGAAGCCACCGCGCCGGGCGTAGGTCTTGTCCTCGGCGGTGGGATCCGGATCGTAGTAGTCGTCGGTGTTCCAGTGGGTGGACGGAACGTCCTCGATGCAGTCGTTCCCGTCCACGATGTTGCGCCAGAACTCGCGCACGTTGCGGGACTTGGGGAACAGGCCGGCCAGCCCGACGATGGCGATGGGGGTTTCGGCCAGACGTGAGTAGTGCACGACGGTCCTCTCGGTCAGATGCGCCGGGTGGCGGTGGCAGCGCTGGTGCGGTGGTCGGTCAGGCGGCGGCGGTATCGGCCGGACGTCCGGACAGCACGGCTGCGGTACGCGGGTCCCGGAGCATCGTGTAGTGATCGCCGGCCACGGCCAGCTGTCGTACGGGGCGGTTGCTGAGCCGGCTCCAGCCGAGGTCGCCGCTGTCCGGGAGCAGTGACCGTTCGGGCTTGACGAGGGTGATCGCCCGGTCCAGCGGGCCCGGTTCGTACGGTGCGGTGCAGCGGTTGTTGCGGGTCAGGCCACCGTGGTAGGCGGTGTACAGCTTTCGCAGTCCGGCGAGTTCGGTGTCGGCCGGCAGCAGGCCCTGGGCGGTCGCGGCCGCCAGTACGGCGGGCAGGCCCTCCTCGGCGGTGGCGACGGGGGGCAGGCTCACGGTGAACGGTCGGTCGCGCTTGGCGCCGAGGTACATCGCGAACCAGTCGAGCAGCATCCGGGGTTCCAGCACCTCGTCGGTCCGCTTGAACGCGGGTACCGGCGCGATGCTGTCGAGCAGGACGAGTTCGTCCAGCGCCCCGGCGCGGCCCTCGGCGGCGAGCCGGGCGGCGATCTCGAAGGCGACGACGCCGCCGAAGGACCAGCCGACCAGCGAGAACGGTGCGTCGCCGGGCGTGGCGGCATCGATCTCGGCGAGACAGCGGGCGGCCAGTTCGGGCACCGTGACGGGCTCGGTCCGGGGGTCGATGGCCGCGGCGAAGAAGGCCGGGACGTTACTCAGGTCGAGGAGTGACAGCGCGGTGTCCGACGGCAGTTCTCCGGCGAACGGCTGCCAGGCGGAGGGTGCCAGCGCTCCGGGGTGGACGGCGTAGAGCCGTCGTGCCGTGCCGCTTCCCGGGGAGGTCAGCGGCGTCAGTACCGGGCGGCCGGCGGAGGGGTCAGGCCGCTGCGACATGGCGCGCGTTCTCCTCGGCTATGTGCTCGGAGAGCGCGGCGATGGTCGGGTGGTACCAGAGGGCTGTGGCCTCCAGTTCGAAGCCGAGCCACTTCTCCAGTTCGCCGGCGAGGATCAGTGCCTCGGTGGAGTCGAGGTCGAACTCGTCGAAGTAGCGCTCGACGTCGACCTGGTCCTTCTCCACCCCCAGCCGGGTTGCGAGCTTCTCGACCAGCCAGGCCTGTGCTTCGAGAGCGGTGACACGCTGCATGGGAGTTCCCTCACTTCTTGATGTGGCGGGCGATGGACTCGGCGGCCTTGAGCCCCGAGACGTATCCGGCTTCGTGCGAGCCGATCAGGTCGTGGCCGATCTTCGGGGAGTGGAAGTACGACCCGGCGAGCTTGACCCGCCCCGTGTCGTTGACCTGGTAGATCGTGCGCTGCATGGTGCGCACGTCGAGGTCGATGATCGGGTGGGTGAAGGGGAGTTCGCGGATGACCGTCTCCTCGCGCGGGGCGATCGGGGAGTCGAGCGTCACGAAGTAGTCCTTCCGGGCGGTGAAGCCCTGGAGGGAGTTCATGTAGTACGCGACCCAGGTGCGCGGGGTGCCGTCGACGGTCTTGAGCCCGTAGTTCCAGCTCTGCCAGCGGGAGCGGTCCGGCGGCATGCTGGAGGGGTCGGTGTGCAGCACGGCCTTGGTGGAGCTGTAGCGGACCTTGCCCAGGATGTCGGCCTGGAGCGGGGTGGGACTGTCCAGGAGTGCCAGGGTCTGGTCGGCGTGCGAGGCGATCACCGCGTAGTCGTAGCGCTCCTCGCCGTCGGCCGTGGTGACGACGACGCCGGGGTTCTCGCCGTCCTCCTCGCGTACCCGGGTGACGGGGCTCGAGGTGCGCACGGTGCCGTTGAGGGCCCCCACGACGCGGCGCACGTACTCGATGCTGCCGCCGGAGACGGTCTTCCAGGCGACGGAGCGGCCGCCGAGGCCGCCGGGGTCGTGGGACATGAAGAAGGCGATGACGGTGGTGGCCGGCATCTCCCAGATCAGTTCGGCAGGCACCGACCAGACGGCGGTGGCGAGCAGCACCACGTACCCGTACTTGAAGGCGTCGGAGTATCCGCCCCGGTCCAGGTACTCCCCGAGCGCCATGTCGGTGCGCTTGCGCAGGAAGTCGCGCGGGGCCTCCTTGTGGAAACGCTCGGCGTCCCGCCACAGGGGCATGAAGTCGGCCGGGTAGCGACGGGCGATCTCGTCCTCGGAGAGCTCGAACTCGGCCGTGCCGTAGTCGAGCCCGCGGTCGAGGTCGAAGAAGTCGAAACCACCGGTGTGGTCCAGCGCGGTGGCGCCCACCTCCTGGAAGAAGGAGGTCAGCTGGGGGTAGGTGCGGGAGTTGAACACCACGAAGGCGGTGTCGATCCCGATGGTGCTGCCGTCCTCCTCGACCTCCACGGTCAGGGCGTGCCCACCGGGCCGGTTCTCCTTCTCGTACACGGTGACATCGACATCGTCCGGCAGATGGTAGGCGGCGGAAAGGCCGGATATTCCGGCTCCGATCACGGCGACACGAGTTGTCATGAAGGGTGGCCCCTCGGTTCGGGCAGTTCTCCGGAAAGGGAAGTGTTCGCTTTGTGCGACGACCGCCGGCGCGAAGAGAGCGAGCCCTCAGGAAGTGCTGATTCGTGGGTGCATCGCTCCGGTTGAGCCGGCGGGCCGCAACGTGCAAGGAAAGTAATTCGAGCCACGACGGAGGGTCAAACACCGTATCGCCGAACATGCGTGTTCCATCGAATTCATCGATGGCCCGCACCGGGGGTGTCCGGATCGTCGGGTACCGGACACGGGGGGCGTGAACCGGCCAACCGCGTCACTTCCCAGTAGTTGTGTACCACTGGATGTCCGGATCGGGGACGCGCGTGTCTCATGTGAGTAGCGGGTAATCCCTGCTGTGATCACGTGCTCCACGCCGAAGAGGAGATATCCCCCATGCCCACCATTCCCTGGATGCCCGGGGCCGCTGCCACCGAGTCCCCCGACTCCGGCGAGGCCGTGGTCATGGCATCGAAGCTCCAAGTGAAGTCGCTGCTCAGCGTGCCCCGGTTCTTCCTGTTGTCCCTGGTGGTGTGGAAGCAGGTCCGTTCGGCGCCCGGCACGATCGGGGCCTCGTTGCGCGCCGAGCCGTTCAAGAAGACGTTCTGGACGCTGTCCGCCTGGCGGGACCAGGAGGCGCTGGACACCTTCTCCCGCAGCAACCCGCACGCGAAGATCGTCGCGAAGCTGAAGCCGGTGATGGACCACTCGGTCTTCCTCTTCTACGGCGCCGAGCGCGGCGATCTCCCCGCCTCCTGGGACGACGCCACCCGGCGCCTGGCCGAGAAGGCCGCCAAGGAGGGCAGGAAATGAGCGCGGAAACGGAGACGACTGCTGCCGGCGCACCCCCGGCCGCGCCCGCGAAGCCGGTCATCCCGCACGGCAAGCTGATCCTGACGGCCGCCTGCCTGGGCCTGTTCATGTCGTTCATCGAGGTGACGTCGGCGATCTCGACGCTGCGGGCACTCCAGGTCGACATGAACATCGCCCCGGCGGACCTGAGCTGGGTGTCCAGCACGTACACCCTGGTCGTGGCGGCGTGTGTGCTGTCGGGCGGTGCGCTGGGCGAACGCTACGGACGGCGTCGGGTGTTCGTCATCGGCGTGGTCACGCTCGCGGTGGGTTCGCTGATCGTGGCGACGGCCGGCACGTTCCCGCAGGTGCTGGTGGGACGCGCCGTCAGCGGGGTCGGCGGCGCGCTCGTGCTGCCCACGTCACTGGCCATCATCACGACCACGTTCTTCGTGGACCTGCCGCGCATGCTGCGCTACATCACGGTGTGGGTGTCGGTCTCCGGCATCGGTCTGGCCGTCGGCCCGCTGCTCGGCGGGGCGTTGCTCGACGCCTTCGACTGGCAGGCCGTCTACCTGGTCAACACCCCGGTCGCCGTGGTCACGGTGGCGGTGACGCTGTACGCGGTCGCCGAGTCCAAGGTGCCGGACCGGCCCCTCGACCTGCGCGGCCAGTTCCTTTCGGTGCTGGGTCTGGGCACGCTGGTGTACGGGATCGCGACGGGCGGCCGGGCCGGTTACGACGATCCGGTCGTGCTGGTCGCCCTGCTGGTCGCGGCCGTCTCGCTGGTCGCGCTGGTGCGGGTGGAGCGGCAGGTCGCCGTGCCGATGCTGGACGTGCGCATGATGGGCTCCGTACGGGTGTCGGCGACATTGCTGGTGGCGGCGTCCGCGCTGTTCACCTTCGTCGGCGTGGTCTTCCTCGAGGTGCTGTTCCTCCAGCGCGTCCAGAACGTCACCGCGCTGAGCACCGGTGTGCGACTGCTGCCGGCGATGGTCTTCTTCGTGCTGTCGACGCTGGTGGCGCAGAAGATCTCCGGGAAGATCGGGCCCGGCAGGCTGCTGGCCGCCGGTTCGCTGATCGCGGCGGTCGCGGCGGTGCTGCTGGTCCGTCAGGAGCCGGACAGCGCCTACATCGTCACGGCCGTGGGCCTGGCCCTGGTGGGTCTGGGCAGCGGGTTCGTGGTCGCACCGTCGACCGCGGCCGCGTTCGCGGTCGTCCAGCCCGCGCAGATGGGTTCGGCGTCGAACGCGGTCACCGCGTTCCGGCAGGTCGGTTCGGTGCTGGCCACGGCGGTGCTCGGTGCCGTGCTGGCCGTCCGCTTCGTCGGCGCACTGCCGCGGACCCTCGCGGACGCCCATGTTCCGCCGCAGATCGCCACGGCCGTCGTGGACGTGGCCCGCAGCGGCAGCAGCGGCAGTGGCCGCCCCTCGCCGCCCGGGGTGACCGATGCCATTGCCTCTTCCTTCACCGTCGGTATTCACACCGGCCTGTGGGTGGTGGCCGGGGTGTCGTTCTTCGCCGCCGTACTGGCAGGCGTATTCCTTTCCCGTAAGGCTCCGGCTGCCTGAAAAGAAGATTCCAGCGCCGGTGAATCAGGCATTTGGATGAGGCCGGCGGAGATTTACCGGAATTGACCTTATGACCCTCCGTCGAACTGATCCCCTTTACTCACCGCCAATGATCGGGCGCGGCGATCCGAACAGAACATTCCGGCTGCGGGGCGTGCGATTCCCCGCAGCCGGAATTCGTTCCGCCGCGCTCAGGGCCCCCTCCACGCACGGGCAGCCGCCGGCGGGCCGGAGCTTCCCCGATCTATCGGGAGTCTTCGGTCACGGCGTCCGATCCTCCGCGATTCAGCACGAACCGACGTCCCATCATGGCCACTTGGCTGATTCTTGGTGATTGCATGCCCCGTACATGAGGCGTTCCTCGCCAGAGTGGCGGATTACATGTGCACATCATTCGGCACATGCTCCGTACGCGAGACCCACATCGCAGGGGGTTACTTTGAGAATCAGCCGCGCCGGACGACGCGCCGGGCTGAGCATGGCGGCGACACTGCCGCTGCTCGCCGGTGCGCTCGCCCTCGGGATACCCAACGCCAGCGCGGACTCCGCGCCGGGCGGCCGGGACGCGCTCCAGGGCACCAAGCCGGCCTGGGCCACCGCCACGGCCGACCGGGGAGCCACCGCCGACAGCGGAAAGGTCGCCGTCCGGGTCCACCTCGCCGGACGGGACGCGAAGGGGCTGGCCGCCTACGCGTCCGCCGTCTCCGACCCGCAGTCGGCGTCGTACGGGAAGTACCTGAGCGCCGCGCAGGCGCAGGCGCGGTTCGGGGCCACTCAGCAGCAGATCGACCAGGTCAGCAAGTGGCTTGCGTCCAGCGGGCTGACCGTCACCGGCGCCAACCAGCACTACGTCTCCGCCACCGGCGAAGTCGCCACGGCGGAAAAGGCGTTCAGCACCCAGCTGCACAACTACCGCAAGGGCAGCCACACCTACCGCGCCCCGGCCGCCACCGCCTCGGTGCCGGCCGCGCTGAGCGATGCCGTGCTGGCCGTTTCGGGCCTGGACAACGCCCCGCACACGGCCCGCCACGACGACGAACTGCCGCCGCCGGACGCCGTGTTCCGCAACTCCGGGCCGCTGTCCTCGTACTACGGGTCCAAGACCGCCTCCACCCTGCCGAGTGCCTACGGATCCAAGGTGCCGTACGCGGTGAAGGGGTACACGGGCAAGCAGCTGCGCGCCGCGTACGGGGCCGGCAGCTACACCGGCAAGGGCGTGACCGTCGCCATCACCGACGCGTACGCCTCCCCCACCATCGCGAAGGACGCCGCCGAGTACGCCAAGCGCAACGGCGACGCCCGGTACGGACGCGGCCAGCTCCGCCAGGTGCTGCCGGACGAGTACACGAAGACCGAGGAGTGCGGGGCCTCCGGCTGGTACGGCGAGGAGACCCTCGACGTCGAAGCCGTGCACGCCGTCGCGCCCGCGGCCGACATCGTGTACGTGGGCGGCGCGTCCTGCTACGACGACGATCTGCTGGACTCGCTGAACAAGGTCGTCGACCACCGGCTCGCGGACATCGTCTCCAACTCCTGGGGCGACGTCGAGGCCAACCAGACCCCCGACCTGGCGCTCGCCTACGACCAGGTGTTCAAGATGGGTGCGATCGAGGGCATCGGCTTCTACTTCTCCTCCGGTGACGACGGCGACAACGTCGCCTCCACCGGCACCAAGCAGATCGACGTCCCCTCCAACTCCGCCTGGGTGACCTCGGTCGGCGGTACGTCGCTGGCCGTCGGCAAGCACGACACGTACAAGTGGGAGACCGGCTGGGGCACCACGAACGCTCCGCTGGCGGCCGACGGCAAGAGCTGGACGGGCTTCCCCGGCGTCTACACCTCGGGCGCGGGCGGTGGCACCAGCTCCACCGTGGAGCAGCCCTTCTACCAGCGCGGCATCGTGCCGGACTCGCTGGCGAAGGCGAACGGGAAGACCCGGATGCGTACGGCCCCGGACATCGCGGCCGTCGCCGACCCGAACACCGGCTTCCTGGTCGGCCAGACGCAGACGCTGCCCGACGGATCGCTGGGCTACGACGAGTACCGCATCGGCGGCACCTCGCTGGCGGCGCCGGTCATCGCCGGTGTGCAGGCACTGGCGCAGCAGGCGCAGCACGGCCGCCCGATCGGCTTCGCCAACCCGGCGATCTACAGCCGCTACCACTCCAAGGCGTACCACGACGTGACGGACCACCCGCTGGGCGCGCACCACGATCTGGCCGTCGCCCGGGTGGACTTCGCCGACGGTTACGACGACGCCGAGGGGCTGCTGACCTCGGTGCGCAGCCTGGGCAAGGACGCCTCGCTCTCGGCGGTGCGCGGATACGACGACGTGACGGGCGTGGGTACTCCGGCCCCCGGCTACGTGAGCTCCTACCGCAGGCGCTGACCCGGCCCGGCCCCTGGCACAGGACCGGACGGCCGTCGCGGGGCACGGGCCCCGCGACGGC
>NZ_JBHXUW010000050.1:0-62735 GCF_042672475.1 Streptomyces sp. NPDC127177 | reverse complement strand
GGTGGGTACCGGACGCACCGCCCCCTGAGGACGTACGGGACGGGCTCAGCCCTCGACGCCGAGCTTCTCCAGGATCAGCTCACGCACCCGGGCCGCGTCCGCCTGGCCGCGGGTGGCCTTCATGACGGCGCCGACGAGCGCGCCGGCCGCGGCGACCTTGCCGCCACGGATCTTGTCCGCGATGGCGGCGTTGCCCGCGATGGCCTCGTCCACGGCCGTGGACAGCGCGCCCTCGTCGGAGACGACCTTCAGGCCGCGCTTCTCGACGACGGTGTCCGGGTCGCCCTCGCCCGCGAGGACACCCTCCAGCACCTGACGGGCCAGCTTGTCGTTGAGGTCGCCCGAGGCGACGAGCTCGGCCACCCGGGCGACCTGCACCGGAGTGACGGGCAGCTCGTCGAGGCCGCGGCCGGTCTCGTTGGCGTTACGGGCCAGCTCGCCCATCCACCACTTGCGGGCCTGGTCCGACGGCGCGCCCTCCTCGATCGTGGCGACGATCAGATCGACCGCGCCCGCGTTGAGGATGGACTGCATGTCGTGCTCCGAGACGCCCCACTCCTCCTTGAGCCGTGCGCGGCGCAGCCGCGGCAGCTCGGGGAGTCCCTTGCGCAGCTCCTCGACCCACTCCCGGGCCGGGGCGACCGGTACCAGGTCGGGCTCCGGGAAGTAGCGGTAGTCCTCGGCGTTGTCCTTGATGCGGCCGGCCGTGGTGGAGCCGTCCTCCTCGTGGAAGTGCCGGGTCTCCTGCACGATCGTGCCGCCGGAGTTCAGCACCGCGGCGTGGCGCTGGATCTCGAACCGGGCGGCCCGCTCGACGGAACGCAGGGAGTTCACGTTCTTCGTCTCGGAGCGGGTGCCGAACGTCTCGCGGCCGTGCGGGCGCAGCGACAGGTTGACGTCGCAGCGCATCTGGCCCATTTCCATCCGGGCCTCCGAGACGCCGAGCGCCTTGATGAGCTCGCGCAGCTCGGCGACGTACGCCTTGGCGACCTCGGGTGCCCGCGCACCCGCTCCCTCGATCGGCTTGGTGACGATCTCGATGAGCGGGATGCCCGCGCGGTTGTAGTCGAGCAGGGAGTGGGACGCGCCGTGGATACGGCCGGTGGCACCGCCGACGTGGGTCGACTTGCCGGTGTCCTCCTCCATGTGGGCGCGCTCGATCTGCACCCGGAAGATCTCGCCGTCCTCCAGCTGGACGTCCAGATAGCCGTCGAAGGCGATCGGCTCGTCGTACTGCGAGGTCTGGAAGTTCTTCGGCATGTCCGGATAGAAGTAGTTCTTCCGGGCGAAGCGGCACCACTCGGCGATCTCGCAGTTCAGCGCGAGACCGATCTTGATGGCGGACTCGACGCCGATCTCGTTGACGACCGGCAGGGCGCCGGGCAGTCCGAGACAGACCGGGCAGGTCTGGGAGTTCGCGTCCTGCTTGAGCTCGGTGGAACAGCCGCAGAACATCTTGGTCTTGGTGCCGAGCTCGACATGGACCTCCAGGCCCATGACGGGGTCGTACGTGGCGAGGGCGCCCTCGTACGACTCCAGGTCAATGACAGTCACGGTGAAAACTTTCCCTCTCAGCCCAGCAGGACGTCGTCGTCGCCGAGACGCTTCAGTTCGCGATAGAGGATCGCGAGGCCGGTGACGATGGCGGCGGCGGACACCGCGGCGTCGATGAGCCGCAGCACGTCGTTGTCGTTGCGCGCGAGCTTCGCCTGCTTGGCGACGCTGATCGCGCCGAACGCGGTGCTTCCGAGCGATACGTACAGCCCGGTCTTCGACTTCTTGAAGTTCTTGGCCTGCTTTGCCATGGCACTCACAACGACGGAGCCTCCTCGAGCAGTGGGTGCCCCCACCTTTCCACGAACGCGGCCTCGACGGCGGCTCCGACCTTGTACAGCCGGTCGTCCTTCATGGCGGGGGCGATGATCTGCAGCCCGACCGGCAGGCCGTCCTCGGGCGCCAGGCCGCAGGGCAGCGACATCGCGGCGTTGCCGGCCAGGTTGGTCGGAATGGTGCACAGGTCCGCGAGATACATCGCCATCGGGTCGTCGGCGCGCTCGCCGATCGGGAAGGCGGTGGTGGGCGTCGTCGGGGAGACGATGACGTCCACCTGCTCGAAGGCCTTCTCGAAGTCCCGCGTGATCAGGGTGCGGACCTTCTGCGCCGAACCGTAGTAGGCGTCGTAGTAGCCGGAGCTCAGCGCGTACGTACCGAGGATGATGCGGCGCTTCACCTCGTCACCGAAGCCGGCCTCGCGGGTGAGCGCGGTGACGTCCTCGGCGGACTTGGTGCCGTCGTCGCCGACCCGCAGGCCGTAGCGCATGGCGTCGAAGCGGGCGAGGTTCGAGGAACACTCGGACGGCGCGATGAGGTAGTACGCCGAAAGGCCCAGGTCGAAGGACGGGCAGTCCAGCTCGACGACCGTGGCGCCGAGCGACTTCAGCAGCTCGACCGACTCGTTGAAGCGCTGGACGACGCCGGCCTGGTAGCCCTCGCCGGAGAACTGCTTGACGACACCGACGCGCATGCCCTGGACCGAGCCGTTGCGCGCGGCCTCGACCACCGGCGGGACCGGGGCGTCGATGGAGGTCGAGTCGAGCGGGTCGTGTCCGGCGATGGCCTCGTGCAGCAGGGCCGCGTCCAGGACCGTACGGGCGCAGGGGCCGCCCTGGTCGAGGGAGGAGGAGAAGGCCACCATGCCGTAGCGGGAGACGCCGCCGTAGGTGGGCTTGACGCCGACGGTGCCGGTGACGGCGGCGGGCTGGCGGATCGAGCCGCCGGTGTCCGTGCCGATGGCGAGCGGGGCCTCGAAGGAGGCGAGCGCGGCCGAGGAACCGCCGCCGGAGCCGCCCGGGATGCGGGTGAGGTCCCACGGGTTGCCGGTGGGACCGTAGGCGCTGTTCTCGGTGGAGGACCCCATGGCGAACTCGTCCATGTTGGTCTTGCCGAGGATGACGACGTCGGCGGCCTTCAGCCTCTTGGTGACGGTCGCGTCGTAGGGCGGGACCCAGCCCTCGAGGATCTTCGAGCCGACGGTGGTCGGCATGTCCTCGGTGGTGAAGATGTCCTTCAGCGCGAGCGGGACGCCGGCCAGCGGGCCGAGCTTCTCGCCCGCGGCCCTCTTGGCGTCGACGGCGCGGGCCTGCGCGAGCGCGCCCTCGCGGTCGACGTGCAGGAAGGCGTGGACCTTCTCGTCGACGGCCTCGATCCGGGCCAGGTGGGCCTCGGTGACCTCGACGGCCGTGAGCTCACCGGAAGCGATCTTCGCGGCGGTCTCGGCGGCGGTGAGCTTGATGATGGTGCTGATGTCCGTCATGGCTTTTTAGTCCTCCCCCAGGATCTGCGGCACCTTGAAACGCTGCTGCTCCTGGGCAGGGGCGCCGGAGAGCGCCTGCGCGGGGGTGAGCGAGGGACGGACCTCGTCCGCCCGCATGACGTTGGTCAGCGGCAGCGGATGGGAGGTCGGCGGTACGTCTTGGTCGGCGACCTCGGAGACGCGGGCGACCGCGCCGATGATGTCGTCGAGCTGACCGGCGAAGTGATCGAGCTCTTCGCCCTTCAGCTCCAGACGCGCCAGCCGGGCGAGGTGGGCGACCTCCTCGCGCGTGATGCCAGGCATGCAGCGATCCTCAGGGGTTGGTGTGTGGTTTTGGCCGGGGGCCGGCGGCACATTTCCACCGTCCGTCCGAAGGGCGGCAGGTGGAAATATGCCGCCGGCCCCCAATCCTATGGGGTCCCCCGGCGCCCGAGGACAAGGCCGCCGCAGGGCACCGGCCGAGCCCGCCCGCCGCTCATGGTCAAAGCCCCCGCAGAGCTCCGGCCAAGCCCGCCCGCCGCCCGAGGACGAAGCCGCAACCGGGCGCCGATCAGACCGTCCGGCGATTGAGGACACAGCGGCGACCGGGCGCCGCCGGTCACCTCACCGCAGGCCCCACGCCCCGTGCCCGCGCTACGTCGTCGCGGGCCGCGAGTCGACCGTCCGCCCCGAGGGCCGCTGCTCCAGCTCCGGCGTCACCGCGGCGGCCGCACCCGCGGCCGTACCCGCCGCCGCTGCGGCCGCCGCGGCCGCAGCGAGCTCCGCCGGCCGCCGCCACCCGTGCTCCCCCCGCGCCCGCAGCCAAGCCGTCGTCTCCTGGGGTGGCATCGCGGCCGCCACCAGCCAGCCCTGCACCGCGTCGCAGCGCAGGTCCCGCAGCCGCTCCCAGGTCTCGTCGTCCTCGACGCCCTCGGCGACCACCAGCAGCCCCAGCGAGTGCGCCAGGTCGATCGTGCAGCGGACGATCTCCGCGTCCTCGTGGTCGATGGCGAGCCTGGCCACGAAGGACCGGTCGATCTTGAGCTCGCTGACCGGCAGCCGGCGCAGATGGACCAGTGAGGAGTACCCCGTCCCGAAGTCGTCCAGGGACATCTTCACGCCGTGGCCGGTCAGCCCGGCCAGGGTGTCCGCGGCCCGCTGCGGGTCCTCCAGCAGCACGTGTTCCGTTATCTCCAGCTGGAGCGCACCGGCCGGGACCCCGTGCCGCGCCAGCCGGGCCGCGACACCGCCCGCGAAACCGGGGGTGTGCACGTCGCGCGGGGAGACGTTGACCGCGACCGGGACGAACAGCCCCTGCGCCCGCCACCTGGCGACCTGCGCCAGCGCCGTCTCCAGTACGTACTCGGTGAGGTGCGGCATCAGCCCGGACGACTCGGCGATGGCGATGAACTCGTCCGGAGGGACCCGGCCCCGCTCCGGGTGCACCCAGCGGACCAGCGCCTCCAGGCCGGCCACCTGGCCGTCGAAGCGGACCTTCGGCTGGTAGTGCAGCTCCACCTCGCCGGCGTCCAGCGCGCGCCGCAGATCGCCGAGCAGCCCGAGCCGGTCCGGGGTGTTGCTGTCGCGCTTGGACTCGTACACCTCGACGCCCGTGCGGTCGCGCTTGGCCTGGTACATCGCCACGTCCGCGCGCCGCAGCAGCCCCTCAGCGTCCAGCGCGTGGTCGGGGTGGACCGCGACGCCCGCGCTGGCCTCCAGCACCAGGGTGAGCCCGTCCAGGTCCAGCGGGGAGGAGAGTCCGGCAACCAGATGGCGGGCGACCCGCTGGACGCTGGTGGTGGAGTCCGCGGCCGGCAGCAGGACGGCGAACTCGTCACCGCCGAGCCTGGCGGCCTCCGCCCCGCGCGGCAGGGCGAGACGCAGCCGTTCCGCTATCTGCAGCAGGAGCCGGTCCCCCGCCAGGTGACCGAGGGTGTCGTTGACCGCCCGGAAACGGTCGAGGTCGATGAGGACGAGGCCGACCCGGGTGCCGAGGCCCTCGGCCTCCTCCAGGGCCGTCCAGGTGCGTTCCAGCAGCCACTGCCGGTTCGGCAGCCCGGTCAGCGGGTCGCGCAGCTGCTCCTCGGCCCTGGCCCGGGCGATCCAGAGCGTGGAGTCCAGCGCGATCAGCGGAACGGCGAACAGCGGCAGCAGTACGGGCATGGCTATGGCGACGACGCAGATCAGCGGCGCGATGCCGAGCAGGGCGACCGCGATGAGACCCTGCCGCAGCAGGGCGGTGCGGGCGGCGGTCGGCAGCCCGCCGCCCTGGGGGGACCGGGCGTACCACAGCAGGACCCGGGTGACGAGCAGATAGGTGGAGGCGGCGAGGAGGACCTCGGGGACGGCGTCGATGCCCCAGTCGAGTGGCTGCCAGGGCGACTCGACGGTCTGCACCTCGCCGAACGCGGCCATGACCAGCGCCGCGGCTCCCACCCCCAGGATGTCCACCGCCCCGTGCAGCAGCCCCTGCCACCAGCGGTGCCTGCGGGCCATCCCGACGAGGACGACCACGACCAGGCTGACCAGGCCCGCGGGCACCCAGCCGTAGAGCAGCAGCACGGCGAGCGTGAGGGCGGCCCCGGATCCGGTGCCGCCCCACCAGCGGTCGCGGCCGAGCGCGACCAGGTGCCCGACGACGATCCCGGTGAGCACGGCGAGCGACCAGCCGGCCGTGCCGGCCGGGAAGAGGGCGTGCCCGCCGCTCAGGGTGCGGTAGAAGCCGGTCGCGAGCTGGACGGTGGCGAGGGCCACGACCGCGGCACCCACCTTGGGCGTGAATCCGGCGAAACCCTGCAGCCGCGACACCGGTGCGGCGTTCTCGGTCGGTTTCATTCCGTCCCTCTCACAGCCGGCGGTGCCGATGTCACCTGATGGTTCCGTTCCGTGCCACCGCGCCCCGGCCCACCCGGTCGCCGGGCCGCCGCAGGCGCATCCCTCAACAGTAGGCCGCAGAAGGCTTCCAGGGGCAGCGCTCTACATCTCTTGCCCGAATGCAAACCGACCACCCATCAGCATCTGCTATGCGCCGGCCGGGTGAATCCGCGCGTGGGCCCGCCGCTCCCCGGGCGCCGGGCTCCGCGCTGCGGCCCTACTCCCCGGCCGGCACCGCCGCCTCGCGCGCCGCGTCGGGGCCTTCCGCGAGCAGTACGGCGAAACCGTCCTCGTCCAGCACGGGCACCTTCAGCTGCACGGCCTTGTCGTACTTCGACCCCGGGTTGTCGCCGACGACGACGAAGGCGGTCTTCTTCGAAACGGAACCCGTCACCTTCGCCCCGCGGCTCTGGAGGGCTTCTTTCGCGCCATCCCTGGTGTGCGAGGCCAGCGTCCCGGTGACGACGACGGTGAGCCCTTCGAGGGGCCTCGGTCCCTCGTCCTCGCCGGCCCCCTGGTCCTCCATCCGGACCCCGGCCTCCCGCCACTTGCGCAGGATCTCCCGGTGCCAGTCCTCGGCGAACCACGCCTTGACCGAGGCGGCGATGATCGGCCCGACCCCGTCGGCGTCGGACAGCTCCTGCTCGGTGGCCTCGTCGATCCGGTCGATGGAACGGAACTGGCGGGCCAGCTCCTGCGCGGCGACGGGTCCGACATGGCGGATCGAGAGCCCGGTGAGGATCCGGGCGAGCGGCGCCTCCTTCGCCTGGACGATGGCGTCCAGCATGGCGAGGGCGTTCTTCTTCGGTTCGCCCTGCTGGTTGGCGAAGACCAGCGCGGTCTTCTCCTCACCGCTCTTCGGGTCCCGCTTGGGCAGCCCGCTGTCCATGTCGAGGACGTAGGCCCGGATGGGCAGCAGCTGGTCGACGGTCAGCCCGAACAGGTCGCCCTCGTCGCGCAGCGGCGGTTCGGCGGGCTCCAGCGGCCTGGTCAGGGCGGCCGCCACCACATAGCCGAAGTGGTCGATGTCCAGGCACTTGCGGCCCGCGAGGTAGGCGACCCGCTCCCGCAACTGCGCCGGGCAGGAGCGGGCGTTGGGGCAGCGGACGTCGATGTCGGCCTCCTTCATCGGCCGCAGCTCCGTCCCGCACTCGGGGCACTCGGTGGGCATGACGAACGCCCGCTCGGTGCCGTCCCGGAGGTCCACGACCGGGCCGAGGATCTCCGGAATCACGTCACCGGCCTTGCGGAGGACCACCGTGTCGCCGATCAGGACGCCCTTCGCGCGGACGACGTTCTGGTTGTGCAGGGTGGCGAACTCGACCTCGGATCCGGCGACTTCCACCGGTTCGACCTGGGCGTACGGGGTGACGCGGCCGGTGCGGCCGACGCCTACCCGGATGTTGACCAGCTTGGTGTTGACCTCCTCCGGCGCGTACTTCCAGGCGATCGCCCAGCGCGGTGCGCGGGACGTGGAGCCGAGCCGGCCCTGGAGCGGGATCTCGTCGAGCTTGACGACGACCCCGTCGATCTCGTGCTCCACGGAGTGCCGGTGCTCGCCGAAGTAGGTGATGAACTCCCGCACGCCTTCGAGGGAGTCCACCACCTTGTTGTACTTGGCGGTGGGCAGCCCCCATTCGTGCAGCAGCTCGTAGGCCTGCGAGAGGCGGTCGATGTCGAAGCCCTCGCGGGCCCCGATGCCGTGCACCACCATGTGCAGCGGGCGGGATGCGGTGACCTTGGGGTCCTTCTGGCGCAGTGAACCGGCCGCCGCGTTGCGCGGGTTGGCGAAGGGCTTGTCGTCCGCCTCCACCAGCCGGGCGTTGAGCGCCTCGAATCCCTCCATCGGGAAGAAGACCTCGCCGCGGATCTCGACGAGCGCCGGGATGCGGTCGCCCTTCAGCCGGTGCGGGATGTCGGCGATCGTGCGGACGTTGGGCGTGATGTCCTCGCCGGTGCGGCCGTCACCGCGGGTGGCCGCCCGGGTCAGCAGGCCGTGCTCGTAGGTGAGGTTGACGGCGAGGCCGTCGATCTTGAGCTCGCACAGGAAGTGGTACCCGGTGGAGCCGACGTCCCGTGCGACCCGCTCGCCCCAGGTGGCCAGTTCCTCGTCGTCGAAGGCGTTGTCCAGGGACAGCATCCGTTCGCGGTGCTCGACGGAGGTGAATTCCGTCCGGTAGGGGCCCGCGACCTTCTGCGAGGGCGAGTCCGGCGTGCGCAGCGGCGGGTGGGCGTCCTCCAGGCCCTCCAGCTCGCGCATCAGCCGGTCGAACTCGGCGTCGCTGACGACCGGCTGGTCGTTCACGTAATAGCGGAAGCGGTGCTCCTCGATCTGCTCGGCGAGGAGCTTGTGCCGCTCCTGCGCCTCGGCCGGCACTGCCGTGCCCTGTTCGTCTGGCAGTGACCTCTGCTGTTCGCCGGCCATCGTCCCGTCCTCCCGTTACCCAGTGCCCCGTTACTCAGGGTTGTCTGCGAGCGATCTCGCGGCCCGGGCGCAGTGGGCGAGCGCGGCCCGTGCGTACGCGGGCGACGCACCCGCGAGGCCGCATGCGGGAGTGATCGCCACGGACTCGGTCAGAGTCCCCGGATTCAGCCCCAGCCTGCGCCACAGCGTCCTGACACCCATGACGCTACCGCCCGGGTCCGACAATTGGCCCGAGGCCGGGTCGGTGCCCGGCACCACCCCGAGGAAGATCTGGGTGCCGCCCTCGACGGCTTCCCCGATCGTCTCCTCCTCACGCTCGGTGAGCAGGGAGAAGTCGAAGGAGATGCCGTCCGCCCCGGCCCGGCGCAGCAGCGCGAACGGCACCTCGGGTGCGCAGGTGTGGACGAGCGTCGCGTCCTCGCCGGCCGCGCCCAGCACGTCGCGCAGGGTGGACTCGACGACCTGCCGGTCCACGGCCCGGTAGGTGCGGTAGCCGCTGGCCGTCCTGACCCGTCCGAGCAGGACACCGGTCAGGGAGGGCTCGTCGAGCTGGAGGATCACCCGGGCCCCGGGCATTCGCCGCCGTACCTCGGCGAGGTGGTTGCGCAGGCCCTCCGCGAGCGAGCCCGCCAGGTCGCGGCAGGCGCCGGGGTCCCCGAGCACGGCCTCGCCGCCCCGGCGCTCCAGTGCGGCGGCCAGCGTCCACGGGCCGACGGCCTGCACCTTGAGCGGGCCCTCGTAGCCCTGGGTGAACTCCTCCAGCGCGTCGAGGTCCTCGCCGAGCCAGGAACGGGCCCGGCGGGTGTCGCGTCCCGGCCGGTCGCTGATCCGCCAGCCGCTCGGCTCGACGTGCCCGTACATCTCGACCAGCAGCCCGATGGTCCGTCCGATCATGTCCGCGCCCGGTCCGCGGGCGGGCAGTTCCGCCAGGTACGGGATGCCCTGGCCGTCCCCGAAGGAACCGGTGACGGTCTTCGCCGCCTCCCGCGCGTCCCCTCCGGGCATCGAACCGATTCCGGTGGCCGGGCACCCGCTGAACTTGCTCTTCTCGCTCACCCGGGAAGCCTACGGCGGTTCCCGGCCGGTGCCGTCAGCGGCCGGGGCGCACCGTGAGGTCGTTGACCTCGGCGTCGCGCGGCAGGTCGATCGCCATCAGGATCGTGGTCGCGACCGTCTCGGGGTCGATCCAGCGCTCGGCGTCGTACTCCTTGCCCTCCTGCTGGTGCACCTTGGCCTGCATGGGGCTCGCGGTGCGCCCGGGATAGACGGAGGTCACCCGGACCCCGTTGCCGTGCTCCTCGTGGCGCAGCGAGTCGGCCAGGGCCTTCAGTCCGTGCTTGCTCGCCGCGTAGGCGCTCCACTCGGCGTGGGCGGCGAGCCCGGCGCCGGAGTTGACGAAGAGGACGTGGCCCTCGGCTACTCGCAGCTGGGGCAGGAAGAGCCGGGTCACCTCGGCGGGGGCGACGAGGTTGGCGTTGAGCTGCATGTGCCAGGCCTTGGGCGTGAGCTCGCCGACCCGGCCGAGCTCGACGACGCCCGCGATGTGCAGCAGCGAGTCGAGCCGTTCCGGCATCGGCTGCTGGGCGAAGGCCCAGGAGAGCCGGTCCGGGTTGGAGAGGTCGCCGACGATGGTGCGGGAGCCGGGGTGGAGCGCGGCGAGTTCCTTGGCGCGGCCCGCGTCACGGGCCAGGAGGACGAGATCGTCCCCCCGTTCCGTGAGACGGCGGGCGACGGCTGCGCCGATGCCGGAACCGGCACCGGTGATCAGGTGTGTGGGCATGCCCCCATCGTCGCACCCGCCGCACCGCTCCCGTCACGTCACTGCCGCCGCATCACTGCAGGCCGGCCCACTCCTCCAGATAGGCCAGGGCGCCGACCCCGTCCTCCGCGAAGAACACCAGGTCGGTCAGCGGGAGCGGCAGGAAGCCCTCCTCCTCCATGCGCTGGAACTGCTGGCGCAGACCGTCGTAGAAACCCGCCGTGTTGAGCAGCACCACGGGCTTGGTGTGCTTGCCGTGCTTCTTGAGCTCAAGGATCTCGGTGGCCTCGTCGAGCGTGCCGGTGCCGCCCACCATGATCACCACGGCGTCGGCCTTCTCCAGGAGCAGTGCCTTGCGCTCGGCGAGATCGCGGGCGATCACCATCTCGTCGGCGTCGGTACGCGCCTTCGCGGCCAGGAAGTCCACCGACACCCCGACCAGCTTTCCGCCCGTCGCCTGCACCCCGTCGGCCACGACCTTCATCAGCCCGCTCTCCGAGCCGCCCCAGACCAGGGTGTGTCCGCCCCGGCCGAGCAGTTCGGCGAATTCGCGGGCGGGCCCGGTGTAGCGCTCGTCGAGGTCGGCGGCGGAGAGAAAAACACAGATCTTCATGGGGCCACGGTAGAACCCGCCACCGACGGTCCCGGATCCGGGATCAGGAGCCCGGGATCAGGGATCGGGAATCGGCGATCGGGGATCAGGGATCAGGGGCGGGATCCCGGTCCCTGGGAAGAAACGCGCCGGCCGCACGGCTGAGAAAGACATGACTGCCATCCGAGGACACCGCATCACCGTCGAGCCCGGCACCGAGCACGTGCGCGTGGTCCGCGACGGGCTGCTGCTCGCCGAGAGCCGTCGCCCGCTCGTGCTGCGCGAGACGGGCTGTCCGGTCCGCTACTACCTGCCGCCCGAGGACGTCCGTACCGAACTGCTGACGGCATCGGACACCCGTACCCACTGTCCCTTCAAGGGGGACGCCTCCTACTGGTCGCTGCCGGACGCGGCGGATCTCGTCTGGGCGTACCCGGAGCCGAAGGAGGAAGTCGCCGCGATCAAGGACCACTTCTGCTTCTACGAGACCGAGGCCGTAGGAAGCTGACACCTGACGGGCTGTCCTGGCGGGCTGTCCCGACGGGCTGTCCTGGCGTGCTGTCCTGGCGTGCTGTCCCACGAGCCGTCAACACCCCCTTCGAGCCGCGGAGAAGAGAAAGTCCAGAAACTTCTTCGCGTTCGGCGATGAGTTTGAGGGCGGCCCTCGGTCCACCCTCACATGGACAAGACTCTCTCCCGCGACGGCACCCTGATCGCGTACCGGCGCCGGGGTGAAGGGCGGCCGTTGATTCTGGTGGGCGGGGCACTCGCCACCGCCCGGACCGAGGCGCCGCTGGCACGTCTCCTCGCGCCGCGCCTGCACGTCGTCACGTACGACAGGCGCGGCCGGGGCGACAGCGGCGACAGCGCTCCGTACGCGGTGGAGCGCGAGATCGAGGACCTGAGCGCGGTCGCGGAGGCCGTGGGCGACCGCCCCTCGGTCTTCGGTGTGGGGGCCGGCGGCGCGCTGGCCCTGGAGGCGCAGGCGGCCGGTCTCCCCATCGATCTGCTCGCCGTGTACGAGCCGCCGTACACCCCGGGCGAGGCCGGGCTGGTGTTCAAGGCCCGCTGCACGGCCCGGCTGCACCGGCTGCTGTCCGCCGGTGACCGGGGCGGGGCGGTGGAGCTGTTCCTGTCCGCCACCGGTGTGCCGGCCGGTCTGATCGCCAGGATGCGGAGTGCGCCGCTGTGGCGGAACCTGGAGTCCGTGGCGCACACCCTGGCGTACGACGACGCGCTGCTGGGCGACGGCTCCGTGCCGGCCGAGCGGTTCGCCTCCGTCACGGCGCGCACCCTGGTGGTCAGCGGCGGCTCCAGCGCGTCCGCCGCCCGGGCGGCGACGCGGCTGCTGGCGGACGCCCTGCCCCGGGGCCGTCATCGCACGCTCACGGGCCAGACCCGGGAGCTCGCGCCACAGGTGATCGCTCCGGTGCTGGCGGAGTTCTTCACCCGGGACGTGCACGTACACCAGGCGTCCTGAGAACGCTCGGGCGGGCCGGGGGGCCGAAGCACCCCGCGCGGCTGCGCCCGTACAGGGGTCGGGCGCTGCCGTGCGGGGCCGGGGGTCGGCCGGTTGCCCGGCTTCACCATCGGGGCCGTCAAGCCGGTGCGCGGAGCTCGGGGCGATCCGGCTTACCGCGCCCCCACGGATTCGGCGTCCGGTGCGGTCCGGGCGCCGTAGAACTACCGGGCTTGAGCCGGGCGGCCGGGTCGCGTCTCACCGCGGCCCCGGCCGCCGAGCCTGCCCGCCGGGTCAGCCGGCGGGTGCCGCGGCCGCCTCGCGCCGCGCGGTCGTCGCGATCGTCGCGGAGCCGACGACCCGGGTGCCGTCGTACAGCACGACCGCCTGGCCGGGGGCCACGCCCCGTACCGGTTCGGCGAACGAGACGTGCAGGGTCCCGTCGAGCAGTTCGGCCGTCACCTCGGTCTCACCGCCGTGGGCGCGCAGCTGGGCGGTGTAGGTGCCGGGACCCGACGGCGGTGTGCCGCACCAGCGGGGCCTGATCGCGGTCAGGGCCGTCACGTCGAGGGCTTCGACGGGGCCGACGGTGACCGTGTTGTTCACCGGGGAGATGTCCAGGACGTAGCGCGGCTTGCCGTCGGCGGCGGGGTGGCCGATGCGCAGGCCCTTGCGCTGGCCGATGGTGAAGCCGAAGGCGCCCTCGTGGGTGCCGAGCTTCGTACCGGACTCGTCGAGGATGTCGCCCTCCGCGGTGCCGCCGAGGCGGTCGGCCAGGAAGCCCTGGGTGTCGCCGTCGGCGATGAAGCAGATGTCGTGGCTGTCGGGCTTCTTGGCGACGGCGAGACCGCGGCGTTCGGCCTCGGCGCGGATCTCGTCCTTGGTGGTGAGGGTGTCACCGAGCGGGAACATCGCGTGCGCGAGCTGGCGCTCGTCCAGGACACCCAGTACGTAGCTCTGGTCCTTGGCCATGTCGGAGGCGCGGTGCAGCTCGCGGCCGCCGTCGTCGCCGAGGACGACGGTGGCGTAGTGGCCCGTGCAGACCGCGTCGAAGCCGAGGGCGAGTGCCTTGTCGAGCAGCGCGGCGAACTTGATCTTCTCGTTGCAGCGCAGGCACGGATTGGGGGTGCGCCCCGCCTCGTACTCGGCGACGAAGTCCTCCACGACGTCCTCACGGAAGCGTTCCGCCAGGTCCCAGACGTAGAAGGGGATGCCGATGACGTCCGCGGCGCGGCGGGCGTCACGGGAGTCCTCGATCGTGCAACAGCCCCGGGCCCCGGTCCTGAAGGACTGCGGGTTCGCGGAGAGGGCGAGGTGCACACCGGTCACGTCGTGGCCCGCCTCGGCGGCTCGGGCCGCGGCGACGGCGGAGTCGACTCCGCCCGACATGGCGGCGAGCACACGGAGGGGGCGCTGGGAAGTCTGAGTCATAGCTCCACCAGGGTACGGGGCCCCGGGAACCGAACGCTCATGGATATGCGTTGTCGACCATATGGGGACCAAGGGCACCGCGGGCGAGACCGGCACCGGCATCAGCCGGCGCTCGGTGCTGATCGGCGGTGCCGTCACGGCGGCGGGCACGGCGGCGCTGGCCCGGGACCGGCTGAAGCGTGCCTGGTGGCGGATGCCGGGGGTGGAGAAGCCGCGCACACCCGGAGCGGTGGACTACGCCCGCGCCGAGTGGACGGCCGCCTCCGAGGCGAACTGGCGGCGGGCGGACCGTCCCGACGACTACCCGGTCGACCGGGTAGTCATCCATGTCACCCAGGGCAGTTTCCGGGGAGCGGTCAGCGCCTTCCAGAACCCACGGCACGGGGCGGCGGCGCACTACATCGTGCGCAAGGACGGCCATGTGACGCAGATGATCCGCGAGCTGGACGTGGCGTTCCACGCGGGGAACCGCTCGTACAACGAACGCAGTGTCGGCATCGAGCACGAGGGTTTCGTGGACCGCCCGCAGGACTTCACTCCCGCGATGTACGCGGCATCGGCCCGGCTGACCGCGGCGATATGCGGGCGGTACGGGATACCGGTGGACCGCAAGCACATCATCGGTCATGTGGAGGTGCCGGGCACCGATCACACGGATCCGGGGAAGCACTGGGACTGGGACCGTTACATGAAGCTGGTGCGGGCCGCGAAGCGCTGAACCCGGGCCCGGCCGGCCCCGGGTTCAGCTGAGCCCCGCCGTCCTGGCCCGCGCCACCGCCGGGCCGATCACCCGGGCGACGTCCTCGACGTCCTGCTTGGTCGAGGTGTGGCCGAGCGAGAAGCGCAGGGTGCCGCGCGCCAGGTCCGGATCGGTGCCGGTGGCGAGCAGTACGTGACTTGGCTGGGCGATCCCGGCCGTGCAGGCGGAGCCGGTCGAGCACTCGATGCCCTGGGCGTCCAGCAGCAGCAGGAGGGAATCGCCCTCGCAGCCGGGGAAGGTGAAGTGCGCGTTGGCGGGCAGCCGTCCGCCGGGGGCCGGGTCGCCGCCGAGGAGGGCGTCGGGGACCTCCGCGAGCACGGCCGCGACGAGCTGGTCGCGGAGGCCGCCGATCTCCCGGGCGAAGTCCTCGCGGCCGTCCGCGGCGATCCGTCCCGCGACGGCGAAGGCGGCGACGGCGGGCACGTCGAGGGTGCCCGAGCGCACATGACGCTCCTGGCCGCCGCCGTGCAGCACGGGAACGGGGGTGTACTCACGGCCGAGCAGCAGTGCGCCGATTCCCGGCGGGCCGCCGATCTTGTGCGCGCTGACGGTCATCGCGGCCAGTCCGGAGCGGGCGAAGTCGACTTCGAGCTGCCCGAAGGCCTGCACCGCGTCGGCGTGCATCGGGACGTCGAACTCACGCGCGACAGCGGCCAGTTCGCGCACCGGCAGGACGGTGCCGATCTCGTTGTTGGCCCACATCACGGTGACCATCGCGACGTCGTCGGGGTTACGGGCCAGCGCCTCGCGCAGCACGTCCGGGTGGACGCGGCCGTACCGGTCGACGGGGAGGTACTCGACGGTCGCGCCCTCGTGCTCGCCGAGCCAGTCCACGGCGTCCAGCACCGCGTGGTGCTCGACGGGACTGGCCAGTACCCGGGTGCGTCGCGGGTCGGCGTCGCGGCGGGCCCAGTACAGGCCCTTCACCGCGAGGTTGTCCGATTCGGTGCCGCCGGAGGTGAGGACCACCTCGCTGGGGCGGGCGCCGAGGGCGTCGGCGAGGGTCTCTCTGGACTCCTCGACGGTACGGCGGGCCCGGCGCCCGGCGGCGTGCAGGGAGGACGCGTTGCCGGTGACAGCGAGCTGGGCGGTCATCGCCGCGATCGCTTCCGGAAGCATCGGCGTGGTCGCGGCGTGGTCGAGGTAAGCCATGGTGGGCTCGATTCTACGAGCCTGCGGCGGGGCGTACGGCGGGCGCATGGCGTCCCGGTGCCCGCGCACCGCGGAAGGTGCGTCTCACGCGCCCCGCTCCGGAGCCCGATCCGGTGGGGAGAGCGTCGGGAATCGGTGCTCCGTCAGCCGCCGAAGTTCCAGCCGACGGCGCCGTCGCCGCCGACGAGGAAGGCCAGGATCACCAGGTCGGCGATGCCGAGGCCGAGGCCCAGGAGGGCGCGGCCGCGGCGGGCGGTGGAACGGACGAGAGCGATGCCCGCCATGACGATGGCCGCCGGGCCGAGCAGGATGTTCATCACCAGCAGACCGACGAGTCCGAGGACGAACGAGGCGACGGCGAGGCCGTCGGCGTCCCGGGTGGAGCGCCGGGCGACGGGGGCGGCCTCCGGAGCCACGGGGGCCTCGGGCGTCCGCGGGTCCTCGGTCCCTGTCTCCGGGGCGGATCGGCGGGCGAATGCGGTGAGCGTCATGGTGCGGACTCCTTCGGATCGGAATGCGGATCGGAATGCGGATCTGGATGCGGGCCGGGCTGCCGGCCGGGGCGCGGTCCGGCGGACGGGGCTGCCGTCACTGCGAGCGGCGGCGTACGCCCGTCCGCTCACGCACGGCGAAGACCAGCAGCCAGCAGCCGATCAGCGCGCCGAGTACGAGCGTCAGCGGCAGCGGGATCTGCGCCACCGCTCCCAGCACGATCCCCAGCAGAAGCAGGGCGACGACGAGGACGATCATGGTCAGCCTTTCCACAATTGAGAGTACGAGTGTTCACTGACTTGTCAGTCTAGACCCGCACGACCCTTCCCCGCTCCAGAGAACAGTTGTTTACTGAATGGCATGAGTCACACCGCCGGCATCCGCCAGACCCAGAAGCTGAAGACGCGCCAGGCCCTGCTGGACGCCGCCCTGGGACTGCTGGAGGACCAGAGTCTGAGCAGCCTCGGGCTGCGCGAGGTGACCCGCGCCGCCGGAGTGACACCCACGGCGTTCTACCGGCACTTCGACGACATCGCCGCGCTCGGGGTGGCTCTCGTCGAACAGACGCTGGGCAGCCTGCACGGCATGATCGGCGCGATCCTGGCCGAGACCGGCGACAGCGAGGTCCGGCTTGACCGCAGCGTCGACCTGATAACGCGCCATGTCCGCGATCAGCCCGCCCACTTCCGGTTCATCGCCCGCGAGCAGCACGGCGGGGTCGGCCAGGTCCGCGAGGCCATCGCCGCCCAGCTCCACCTCTTCGCCGAGGAGGTGGCGGCGGCGCTCACGGTGGAACCGGAGTCACGGGGCTGGAGCGAGGCGGACCTGCTGATGCTGGGCGGCCTCTACGTCGACCACATGGTGATCACCGCGTCGGCGATGCTGGACGGCGGCCCGGACGCGGAGCAGGAGGTCGCCCGGACGGCCCGCCGCAGGCTCAGGCTGATCACGCTCGGCCGACTGCACTGGCTGGACGGGCCCGGGGCCGGGTAGGGCGTGCCGGACGCCGGAGGGGCGGCACGACTTCCGGAACACTCCCCCGGCAGCCGGGCAAGCCGGGCAAGGCCGGAAGGGCGGCTCAGGAGCGCACGACGGCCAGGACCTCGTCCCGGAGGGCGCGCATCGCCGGCTCGTCCCGCGCCTCCGCGTTGAGCCGCAGCAGGGGCTCGGTGTTGGAGGGGCGCAGGTTGAACCACCAGTCGTCGCCGCTGACCGTGAGGCCGTCGAGTCCGTCCAGGTGCACACCGGGGCGCCCGCCCCAGGCCTCCCGCACGGCTGCGAGCCTCGCCGACCGGTCGTCCACCGTCGAGTTGATCTCTCCGGAGGCCGCATAGCGCTCGTAGTCCCTGGTGAGCTGCGAAAGCGGGGCCTCCTGGGTGCCCAGCGCCGCCAGGACGTGCAGGGCTGCGAGCATTCCGGTGTCGGCGTTCCAGAAGTCGCGGAAGTAGTAGTGCGCGGAGTGCTCGCCGCCGAAGACCGCGCCGCTGCGGGCCATCTCGGCCTTGATGAAGGAGTGGCCGACCCGGGTGCGAACGGGGGTGCCGCCCGCCTCGCGGATGACCTCCGGCACGGTGCGTGAGGTGATCAGGTTGTGGATCACGGTGGCTCCTGGGCGGCGGGCCAGCTCGCGGGTGGCCACCAGGGCGGTGACCGCCGACGGCGACACCGGCTCACCGCGCTCGTCCACGACGAAGCAGCGGTCCGCGTCCCCGTCGAAGGCGAGCCCGAGATCGGCGCCCTCGGCCAGGACCCGGGCCCGGAGGTCGACGATGTTGGCCGGGTCCAGGGGGTTCGCCTCGTGGTTCGGGAAGGTGCCGTCCAGCTCGAAGTACATCGGCACGAGCGTCAGGGGCAGACCGGCCAGGACCGTCGGCACCGTGTGGCCGCCCATGCCGTTGCCCGCGTCCACCACGACCTTGAGGGGGCGCAGACCCGACAGGTCGACGAGCGCCCGCAGGCAGGCGGCGTACTCGGCCAGCGTGTCCCGCGCCGTGACCGTGCCCCGCCGCGCTGCGGACGAGGGGGCGCCGCCCCCGTCGGTCCACCGCTCCACCAGCGCGCGGATCTCGGCGAGCCCGGTTTCCTGACCGACCGGCGACGCACCCGCGCGGCACAGCTTGATGCCGTTGTAGCGCGCGGGGTTGTGGGAGGCCGTGAACATCGCACCCGGCAGACCGAGGGAGCCCGAGGCGTAGTAGAGCTGATCGGTCGAGCACAGGCCGGTCTCCGTGACGTCCGCGCCGCGGGAGGCCGCTCCCCGCGCGAAGGCACGGGCGAGCCCCGGCGACGAGGGGCGCATGTCATGGCCCGTCACGATCGCCTCTGCCTGCGTGACCTGGACGAACGCGGCGCCGAAGAGCTCGGCCGTCGACTCGTCCCAGTCGTCCGGGACGATGCCGCGGATGTCGTAGGCCTTGACGAGAGCGGAGAGGTCGGTGCGCGGGGAGGGGCCGGTGGGCACGGTCATCGCCGTCTCTCTTCTTCGGATGGATCGGCTGCTTCGGGCGGTCCGGCCGCATCGGGCAGGTCGGCCGCCTCGCACGGTCCGGCCGCATCGGGCAGGTCGGCCGCCTCGCACGGTCCGGCCGCATCGGGCGGTCCGGCTTCTTCGGGCGGTCCGGCTTCTTCGGGTGGTCGAACACCGTTGGCCTCCGGGGCGAGGAGCCACAGCGCCGTGTCCGGCGGGAGGGCGTCCCCGTCCAGGGGGCCGCTGCTGAGCAGCGCCCGGCCGCGCGGGGCCACCGCCGCGAGCCGCAGCGGCTCCGGGCCGAGGTTGACCACGCAGGTCAGCCCACCCCGGCTGAAGGCGAGATGGGGGTCGCCCGGCGCGGAGTGCCACGTGGGCGCGGCCGTCGGGTCCGGCGCCGGGTGGGTCCGGCGCAGTCGCAGCGCCGCACGGTAGAGCGCGAGCGTCGAGTCGGGGTCCTCCTCCTGCGCCGCGACGGTGAGCGGCCCCCAGTCGTCCGGCTGGGGCAGCCAGGTCCGTCCGGGCGCCGCCGTGCTGAAGCCGTAGGGCGCGCTCCGGCCGGACCAGGGCAGCGGCACCCGGGCGCCGTCCCGGCCACGGTCGGTGTGGCCCGAGCGCTCCCACAGCGGGTCGCGGATGCGGCCCTCGGGGACGCGCGCCTGCGGCAGGCCCAGCTCCTCGCCCTGGAACAGGTAGGCGGAACCGGGCAGCGCGAGCATCAGCAGGGCCGCCGAGCGGGCCCGCAGGAGCGAGCCGTAACGGGTCACCGGGCGCACCGCGTCATGGCTGGACAGCAGCCAGGTCACCGCACCGCCACCGGGCGCTGCGAGCGAGGCGTCGATGACCCGGCGCAGCTCGCGCGCCTCCCACGGCGCTTCCAGGAAGGCGAAGTTGAAGGCCTGGTGCATCTCGTCGGGCCTGATGTAGCGGGCGAGTCTGACCGGGTCGAACACGGCCGACTCGGCGACCATCACACGGTCCCGCGGGGCCACCGCGCCCGGCGGTGCGGGGTGGTTGTCCAGCAGGGTGCGCCATTCCCGGTAGAGCGGGTGCAGTTCCTCCTGGTCGTAGTAGGGCATGAGGTGGTTGCGCAGCGGGTCGCGGTGCTGGCCCGGTCCGGCGTCGGGAAGGCCGTCGGCCTTGAACAGGGCGTGCGCCACGTCCACCCGGAAGCCGTCCACGCCCCGGTCGAGCCAGTGGCGCAGCACCTGCGCGAACTCCGAACGCACCTCGGGGTGACGCCAGTTCAGGTCAGGCTGCTCCGGCGCGTGCAGGTGGCAGTACCACTCTCCGTCCGCGAGCCGGGTCCAGGCCGGGCCGCCGAACGCCGACTCCCAGTCGTTGGGCGGCAGTTCGCCGTCCACACCCCGCCCCGGCCGGAACAGATAGCGCTCGCGCGCCGGCGATCCGGGGCCTGCCGCCACGGCCGCCAGGAACCAGGGATGTTGGTCCGACGTGTGGTTGGGCACGAGGTCGATGATCAGTTTGAGGCCCAGTTCGTGGGCCCGGGCGGTCAGCCGGTCGAAGTCCTCGGGGGTGCCCAGGTCCGGCGCCACACCCGTCCAGTCGGCGATGTCGTATCCGCCGTCGGTCAACGGGGACGGGTAGAAGGGTGTGCACCACACCGCGTCGGCGCCCAACTCCTTGATGTGCTCCAGGCGGTCGGTCGCCCCGCGCAGGTCGCCGATCCCGTCGCCGTCCGAGTCGGCGAAGGCGCGCGGGTACATCTCGTAGCAGACTGTGTCCTGCCACCAGCTCATGGGGAATTCTCCTACGGGTGGTGCCGGGCGGTGGTGCGGGGCGCGGTGGTGCCGGCTCGCACCGGCTGTTCCGTGCCGGTGCCGGCGGCCAGGGTGGCGGCCTCTGCGACCGCTACGGCCGTGAGCCCGGCGACCGCGTCGGCCACCGGTGTGCCGCCCTCGCGGGCGACGCGCACGAGGTCGGCGACCGCGGCCCGGACGCTCTGTGTGTAGACGAACGGCTTGCGGTCCTCGCCGCCCAGGTCGAGCACGGCGCGCACATGGTGGGGCACCACGCGCTCCTCGCCGCGCCCACGGGCCGGTCCGGCGCCGCCCGCGTCGCGGTCCACGGTGACCGTGATCCGCTCCTCGCCGTGCGGGCTGAAGCCGTCGACCCGCAGCAGTTCGGCCGCGTGCGACGGAAGTTCCTCCCAGCGGCGGGCGTCCGTCTCGTCCGCCCAGGCCGAGATCTCCGCCCGTACGGGGATCCAGCCGCTGACCCTGGTCTCGGCGAAGCCGTGGTCGAGCCGCATCAGCTGCCGCTCGGCCCGGTGGGCGTGGGTGAAGGAGTGCAGGTGGGAGGCGAGGACCCCGCCGGGGTGCAGGACGTCGGCGCTGACCATGTCGACCGGGCCGCCGGGCCTGCGTACGGCGGTGGCACGGACGCTGAGCGGCTCCGAGCCGAGGAGGGCGCGGGCGGCGTCGAAGAAGTGCACGCCGTGCTCGACGAAGATGCCGCCGCTGTGCGACGGGTCCCAGAACCAGTGACCGGGTCCGAGGTCCTCGTCGGAAGCGTCGTTCTCGAACAGGAAACGGCGCGGCGTCGCGAGCAGCCCCTGCGCCATGAGCCGTTCCAGGGCACGCAGCAGCGGGTTGTAGCGCAGTACGTGGTCCACCACCAGGGCCCGGCCGGTGCGGGCGGCCTCCTCGGCGACCGTCCGGGCGTCCTCGGCCGTGGTGGCCAGCGGCTTCTCGCAGAACACATGGCGCCCGGCACGCAGCGCCCGGACGGCCATGGCCGCGTGTGTGGCGGGCGGCGACGCGATGGCGACCGCCGCCACGTCCGCACGGTCCAGCAGCTCCGTGAGCGATGTGAACGCGGGCAGGCCGTGCCGGTCACCGAGGGCCCTCGCCCGTGCGGGGTCGGGGTCGGCGACCGCGACGGGCCGCAGCCCCGGCAGGCCGGCCACGGCGTCCAGGACGTACGTCCCGAAGCCGCCGCAGCCGACCAGTCCGAGACCGAGCGGCGGGGGCCCGGATGTCATGCGGTGCGCTCCAGGAGGGCGACGCCGATGTGCGCGTCGGCCATACCGTAGAAGACGTACAGCTCGCCGTCGACCTCCTCGATGGCCGTGGGGAAGACGACGTTGGGCACCGTGCCCGAGCGCTCCTCCTCCGTCTCGGGCGCCATGAGCGGCTCCTCGGAGCGGGCCAGGACCTTCGCGGGGTCGGCCGGGTCAAGGATCATCGCTCCGGCCGCGTAGGAGACCTTCTGGTTCTGCGCGAAGGGGTCCTCGATATGGCCCGAGACGCCGTGGTGGATGAGCAGCCAGCCCTCCGGGACCCGGATCGGGGCGGGGCCGCCGCCGATCTTCAGCTCCTCCCAGGGGTGCTCGGACAGCGCGACCAGGCGGTGGTCGCGCGGCCGGGCCAGCGCGCGGATGTCGGCCTCCGCCTCGGCCACGGGCACGTAGGAGATCCAGATGCCGGGGCGCTCGTCGGTGAGACCGGCCGGCAGGTGGACGCCCTCGCCCGGACGGAACCAGCCGAGGTCCCACATCGGGCGGTGCAGCATCGCGTACGCGGGCTCGCCGTCGGGGCCGGGCACGGGCTCGGGGAAGTGGACGACGTCCTTGTTCGGGAAGAGGTTCAGGTCGGTGTCCAGGTCCGGCTGGTAGGCGAACTGGACGGGCCCGAGACGGGTCCACTCGGTCAGGTCGTCCGAGACGGCGAGGGCCGGCTTGGGGCCGAGCGGGCCGTAGGCGACGTAGGACATGACGTGCTTCCCGAGCGAGGGGACCCACGTGATCCGGGGGTCCTCGACACCGGCGTTGTTCTTGCCGCGCTCCCAGCCCTCGTCAGGGGAGAGGACGACACCGCGGCGCTCGACACCCGAGGGCACCCCGTCGGTGAAGGTGACCTCGGCCAGACCGACGCGGGAGACGTTGCCCTCGGACACCAGTCGGGGCAGCAGGTGCAGGCGGCCGTCGGGGGTGCGGCCGGAGGCGGGGTTGAGTACGCCCTCGGCCTCGTTGGCCTCGCCGGGCAGCGGGGACATGACGAGGCCCTTGCGGACCAGCCGGTAGGGGATGTGTGAGGCGTTGCTCGTGGTGGTCATGGGGGGGAATCAGCCCTTTACTCCGGAGTCGACGTCGGTCGAGGTGAAGTGGCGCTGGAACAGGACGAACAGCGCCACGGCAGGGGCGGCCAGCACACAGGCGCCGGCCAGCAGGGCACCGGTCGGATTGGCGACCGTGCCCTGGAGGTTGGAGAGGAAGCTCGCGAGGGACACCGCGAGCGGCTGCATGTCGGCGTCCTTGGTGACCAGGAAGGGCCAGAGGAACTCGTTCCACGGGCCGATGAACGTCAGCAGCAGCGCGGTGAGCACGGCGGGCCGGGCCATCGGCAGGGCGATCCGCACCAGGATGCGCAGCTCACCGGCGCCGTCGATGCGCGCCGCCTCGAAGAGGGACTGCGGCATCTGGAGGAAGAACTGCCGGAAGAGGAAGACGGCCGTCGAGTTGATCGCGAAGGGCAGGATCATGCCCAGGTAGTTGTCGCCGAGGCCGTAGTCGCGGACCACGAGCACGTACAGCGGCAGCATCAGGAGCTGGAAGGGCACCATCTGCACCAGGAGGAGCGAGGCGAACAGGGTGCCACGTCCGCGGAAGTGCAGTTGGGCGAGTGCGTATCCGGCCAGCACTCCGAAGACCAGGGTGCACAGCAGCACACCGACGGTCATGATCCCGGAGTTGAGCAGCGAACGGCCCAGCGAGATAGCTCCGTTGACGGCCGTGTAGCTGCCGCCGGTCAGCCCGGAGGGGACCGCCGACGAGAGGTCGCCCGTGGTCGTCGCCCGCAGCGAGCCGACGACCATGTAGTAGAAGGGGAAGAGGAAGGCCACCGCACCGAGCGAGAGCACCGTGTAGTGCACGATCCTGCGTCGGGCGGGCCGCTTCGGGACGGCCGCGATGTCCGGGGCCGCCGGGGAGTCGCTCATGTCAGTTGCCCCTCTCGGTGAGCTTGCGGGCGATCAGCGAGATGACGAGGACGAAGCCCACCAGTACGACGCCCAGCGCCGCGGCGAAGTCGGGGTGCCCCTGCTCGATGCCCTTCTGATACATCAGCAGCACGGGTGAGGTGGAGGCGTGGTCGGGGCCGCCGCCCCCGGTGAGCAGGTAGGGCTCGCTGAAGAGGTTGGCGCCGGTGATGACCGCGTAGATCACGACGAGCGTGGTCGCGGGGCGCACACCCGGCACGGTGACGGAGAGGAACTGCCGTACGCGGCCGGCCCCGTCGACGGAAGCCGCCTCGTACAGCTCCTTGCCGACGTTCTGGAGCGCCGCGAGGTACAGCATCACGAAGAAGCCGAGCTGCTTCCACGTGACGAAGAAGGCGATCATCGGCATCGCGAGATCGGAGTTGACCAGCCACGAGGGGTCCGGGGCGTGCGAGCCCAGGAGGTTGTTGACGAAGCCGTCGGAGCCGAAGAGGAACTGCCACACCGCGACCAGGGCGACGCTCGCCGTGATGTACGGCAGGTAGTACGCGGCGCGGAAGAAGGCGCGGAAGCGAATCTTCGCGTTCAGCGCCGAGGCCAGCACCAGGGAGAGGACCACCGTGAGCGGCACGTTGATGACCAGGAAGATCACGATGTTGAGGAAGGCCTGGCCGACCACCGGGTCGGTGAACACGTCCCGGTAGTTGGAAAGACCCACCCAGGGCGAGTCGACGTGGGTGCCCGGTGCGGTGAAGTAGAAGCGGTGGAAGGAGATCCACACCGTGTAGACCAGCGGAACCGCGAAGACGGCCAGCAGGAAGAGCACGTACGGGGTGACGAACAGCTGGCCCGTGCGGGACCTGATGCGTCCGTGACGGGTGGCCGTGGCCGGACGGAGGTTCATCGTCATGACGGGTCCCCGTACTCCTGGAGAAGGTCGGTGATCTTGGACGATGCCTTGCGCAGGCCCTCGTCCGTGGACTGCCGGCCGAAGACCACGGACTTGGTCCACTCGTCGCGGAAGGCCTGCCAGATGTCGACGGAACCGGGCACGTTGGGCACCTCGACGACGCGCTCGGCCTGCTGCGCGAAGGCCTTGTAGGTGGGGTTCTTCGCGAAGAACCCGGCGTAGCGCCCGGTCAGGTCCTCACGCATGGGCATCTGCCCGGTCGCGTCGAGGAACTCGCCGTCCTGCTGGGCCGAGGTGGCGAACTTCAGCACGTCCCAGGCGGTGCCCCGGTTCTCGCAGGAGCTGAACATCGCGGCGGACTTCTCGTCACTGAAGGAGTAGGTGCTGCCGGGGCTGCTCCCCCCGGACGTGGGCACCGGCACCACGCCGATGTCCACGCTGTCCTTGTAGGCGGACACGGCCCAGGGCCCCACGGTGGCCATCGCGGCCTTCCCGTCGTTGAGCGCGTCCCCCGCGTAGGCCTCCTGCGGTGCGAGCTTCTCCACGTAGAGCTGCCGCCAGAACGAGGCGACCTGCCGGCCGGCGGACGAGTCGAACTGCGGCTTGCCGTCCTCCACCAGCTGCTTGCCGCCGCTCTGGGCGGCGAAGGCGGGGTAGAAGTCGTTCCAGGACTGGAAGAACTCGCTGCTGGGCGCGGGCCAGATGGCGGCCTTCGCCGCTCCGCTGCGCACGAGTTCGCGGGAGGTCTCCAGGAACTGGGAGTACGTCGCCAGCTTCGGGTCGTCGGGGTCGAGACCGGCCTTCTCGAAGATCTTCTTGTTGTAGAGGATCATCACCGGATTGCTCTTCCAGGGCAGCTGGTAGAACTTCCCGTCCGCGGACCGGTACTGGCCGGTGAGCGTGCCGCCGCGCTTCTCGATGTAGGAGTCCCCGTCGGGGAAGTCGCTCAGCGGGACCAGGCCGTTCTGCTTCTCGAAGGTCGGCACCGAGGCGGGCGCGGTGTTGAAGACCAGGCAGGCGCTGCTGCCCGCGATGATCGAGGCGCTGATGGCCTCCTCGGAGGTCTTGCCCGCGGGAATCTGCTGCGCCGTGACGCGTTCCTTCGGATGGCCCCTGTTCCAGGCCGCGACCATGTTCTTGCCCCACGCCACTTCCTGGGCGTTGTTGGACAGCCAGATCTTGATCGGTCCCCGCGCCGTCGCGGCCGTGGCCGGCTCCGGAGCCGGCTTGCCGCAGGCGGCCACCGTCCCCGCGAGTGCGAGCACGAGCAGCGAGTACGCCGTTCTCCTCAGCATGAAAGCTCTCCGAACTGTTCACCGCCCGGCCTCGTCGCCGGACGGGAATCCCCGGCCGCGGGTGGCGGCCGGTCCCTCGCTCCTCGTCAGCCCTGATGTGCCGGCCCGACGGAGGTGCGGGGGATGAACTCGGCGGGCGGCAGCTCCACATGGGCCGCGCCCTCGCCGGCCAGCACCCCGTCCAGGGCGCGGGCCGCCGCCTCCCCCCAGCCGCGGGCATCCGCACGGGCGGAGGCGAGAGGCGGGTGGGTGTACCGCGTCAGCGGTGTGTCGTCGTAGCCGACGACCGACAGACGCCCCGGGACCGGGACGCCCAGCTCCTGGGCCACGGACAGTCCCGCTGTCGCGGCCAGGTCGTTTCCGTAGACGATCGCCGTGGGCGGTTCGTCCAGTGCGAGCAGCCGGCGCGTGGCGCGGGCACCGCCCTCGGCGGTGAATCCCCCCGGGAGCACCGGCCCCGCGGGCAGACCGAGCGTGCGCAGTGTCGTCTCCCAGGCCGCCCGGCGCCGCTGTGCGTGCCGGAACTCCTGGGGGCCCTCGACATGAGCGATGCGGCGGTGGCCGAGGCCGGCGAGACGGCGGACCGCCTCGACGTAGGCGGGCTCGTCGTCCAGGCCCACCGACGACAGTCCCTCGGCCCACTCCTGCCGCCCGACCACCACGGCCGGCAGCGCGAGGCGGTGCATGAGTGCGGGGCGGGGGTCCTCGTGGCGCAGGTCGGTGATGAGCACTCCGTCCACCTGCCGGTCGGCCGCCAGCCGTTCGTACACGGCCTGCTCACGCTCCGGCGTGGTCACGTGCACCATGAGCCCGTCGCCCCGCTCGCCGAGGACCACTTCGACGCCCGCGATGAAGGCGGGGAAGAAGAGGTCCGCGCCGATCTGCTCGGGATCCCGCGTCAACACCAGTCCGAAGGCCCCGGCCTTGCCCAGCGACAGGGCCCGGGCCGGACGGCTCGGTGTCCAGCCGAGCTCGGCGGCGATCGCGAGTATGCGCTCCTTGGTCTCCCGCGCGATGCCCGGCCGGTCGTTCAGCGCGAAGGACACGGTGCTCCGGGAGACACCGGCGCGCTGTGCGACGTCCGCGATGGTGGGCTTGCGGGCCATGACGCGTTCAGCTCCCCTGCGGGTGGGAGGGCCGGCGGCGCGCAGCACCGAGACGCCTGCGGCCACTCTGCCCGACATATGCAACTAACAGCCTTTTCAGGCACTTTCGACCGGCGTTTAAACCGGTTTAAGTGGCCGACTGGCGATTACTAAACCGGTTTGGAACAGGGGCGTCAATGGAGCGGAGATGTGACCTGCGCCGCGTTCACCGGGGGTCCAGGGGGTACTCATAGGCTGTTGTCCATGAGCGACGACAGCGACTGGATCCTGGACGCCACGTTCCACAGCTCCGCCGGGGAGGTCCGCTGGGCCACCTTCGGGCAGGCCGGCGCACCGCCCGTCGTCCTGGTGCACGGGACGCCCTTCTCCTCGTACGTCTGGCGCGGGGTGGCCCGTGCACTGGCCCAGGACCACCGGGTGTTCGTCTGGGACCTGCCCGGGTACGGCGCCTCCGCCCAGTACGAGGGCCAGGACGTCTCCCTCGGCTCCCAGGCGCGGGTGCTCACCGAACTGCTCGCCCACTGGGAGCTGACTGAACCCGCGGTGGCCGCCCATGACTTCGGCGGCTGCGTCGCGCTGCGCGCCCATCTGCTGCACGGCGCCCGCTACCGCCGGCTGGCACTGGTGGACCCGGTGGCCCTGGCCCCCTGGGGCTCCCCCGCCTACCGGCTGCTCGGCGGACATCCGGAGGTCTTCGGGCAGCTGCCGCCCGCGCTGCACCGGGCGCTGGTGCGCGAGTACGTGAGCTCGGCCAGCCACCCCGGCCTGTCGCCGGCCGTCCTGGACCGGCTGGTCGCGCCGTGGTGCACCGAGAGCGGCCGGCCCGCCTTCTACCGGCAGATCAGCCAGAACGACCAGCGGTTCACCGACGAGATCCAGCACCGTTACGGCGAGATCGAGCCGCCGGTACTGATCTGCTGGGGCACCGATGACACCTGGATCCCGGTCGAACGGGGCCACGAACTGGCCGCCCTCGTCCCGGGTTCCGAGCTGCGCCTCATCGAGGGGGCCGGGCATCTCGTGCAGGAGGACGCCCCGGCCGAGCTGACCGCCGCACTCACCCGCTTCCTGCGGACGCCTACCGGCCCCGATCCCCGTACAGCGCCATGACGGCTGCCGCGTGCGCGGCGAGCACCCCACGGGCCTCCGGCGGCTCCAGCACCTCGACGTTCGGGCCGAAGGAGAGCAGGGAACGCGCCCACTCCACCGACTCCACCGCGAGTTCGGCCCGCAGCCACTCGCCGTCCGGCCCATCGGGAACCGGCTCCCCCGTCAGCGCGGCGGCGTTCAGCCGCAGGAACAGATCCAGCCTGGAGCGGTGCACCCGGACCCGCAGGGTCACGTCCCCCTGCCGTTCCTCCACCTGACGGCGGAGCCGCTCCCACACCTGCGCCAGTTCCACCCCGGGCCTGCGCACCACCGGGTCGTCGGTGAGGCGGGCCCCGCGCACCCGGTCCGCACGGAAGAGCCGGGGCTCCCCGTCCCGGTCGGCGACCAGGTACCAGACGCCCGCCTTCACCACCAGGCCGTACGGGTCGACGACGTAGGTGCGCGCGGTCCGCGTACCGCTGTGCCGGTACTCCAGCCGTAGCCGCCGGTCGGCGAAGACGGCGTCGTGGAGCTCGGCGATGTCGACGGCGGCACGCGGACCGCTCAGCCAGCGCTCCGGATCGACGAGGATGCGGCGGCTGGTCAGCTCGGCGGCGGGGCGGTGCGGGGCGGGAAGAGCCGCCATCACCTTGCGCAGCGCCGAGCCGATCGCCTCGTCCAGCCCGAGCGCCGCGTGGGTGCCGTCGGCGGCCAGCACGAAAAGGGCGCGGGCCTCGTCCGCGGTCAGCCCGGTGACATCGGTGCGGAATCCGGGCAGCAGGGCGATCCCGCCGTGCCGGCCGCGCTCCGCGTAGACGGGGACGCCGGACGCGGAGAGCGCCTCGACGTCCCGGTAGATGGTGCGTACGGAGACGTCGAGGCGCTCGGCGAGCTCGGGCGCGGGGACCGGGCCGCGGGTCTGGAGCAGCAGCAGGATCGAGAGCAACCGGTCGGATTTCACCGGACCAGCATCCCCCCGCCCCGGCCGTCGCGGGGTGTCAGCTGCGCGGTGCCCTGGCCAGCTGGCGGGACTGGGCGACCAGCCGGTCCGCGCTGTCCCAGACCTCCGCGTCCTCCTCCAGGAAGCCGCCGGCCAGGTTGCGGGTGGTGATGGAGACGCGGAGCGGGCCGGGGGCGGGGCGGCAGCGGACGTGGGTGGTGAGCTCGATGGTCGGGGTCCAGCCCTTGAGCCCCAGCTCGAAGGAGGTCGGCGGCAGTGCGTCGACGGTGAGCAGCAGCGAGAGCGGGTCGGCGTCGCGGCCGTCCGAGAGCCCGAACCAGCCGCGCATCTCGCCCCTGCCGGACGGCTGGCCGACGGCCCAGCCGACCGTCGCCGGGTCGAGCTTGATGTCGAGGCGCTCGGTGATGGCGGAGCTGCCGGGGATCGGGGCCGTCCCGTCGCCGGTGCCGAGGCAGTGCTCGCGGGGCGGCATGGCCGGCGGCTTCGCCGTGGTGCGGATGTCGTCGGTCAGCCCGTCCAGGTCGCCGTAGGTGGCGAGCACCCGGATGCGCTCGACCTCGGTGCCGTCCTCGGCGTACTGGAAGAGCGAGGCCTCGCCGGTGGAGAGGGTGCGCCCGGTCCTGACGACCTGGGTGCGGATCACCGCGGGCCCGGGGACCGAGGCGGTGAGGTAGTGCGCGGAGACCGAGAAGGGATCCGGGTGCGGGAGTGCCTCACCGAGCGCGCGGCCGAGCATCGCGAGCAGGTAGCCGCCGTTGACCGCGTGGATGATCGTCCAGCCGGCGGAGAGCTCGGCGTCGTAGACGCCCTCTTCGCGGCGGGTGACGGCGGTGTCCCGGTCGAACTCGCTGTCACCGATGGTCGCCTGCGCGGTCTCTGCCGCCTGCGTTGCTGCCTGTGCCATGGAACGCACGGTACACCGAACGTATTACTGAGCGGTAGCTTTCCGGTCCGTGAGATCGCGGACAGCCGGCACTCCCGAAAAGCCCCTACCCCTCCTCCGCCGTGGCCGAGCGCCGGTTGTAGGCGCGCGGGGCCCGCCAGCTGTAGCGCAGCGCCAGCAGCCGCAGCACGAACGCCGTGATCACCGCGCCCCCGCTGGTGAAGGCGTTGAGCGCGCCGAAGCGGATGCAGAGCACGGTCATCACGGCCCCGACGATCGCCGGCACCGCGTACAGGTCGCGGTCCCAGCGCAGCAGCGAGGGCACCTCGTTGGCGAGCACGTCGCGCAGCACACCGCCGCCGACAGCGGTGGCCAGTCCGAGCGCCGCCGACGAGGTCAGGCCGAGGCCGTAGTCGTACGCCTTGACCGTCCCGGTGACGCAGAAGAGGCCGAGTCCGGCCGCGTCGAAGACGTTGACGCCGGCCTGGATCCGTTCGACGTGCGGGTGCAGGAAGAAGACCAGACCGGCGGCGAGGAGCGGGGTGGTGAAGTATCCGAGGTCCGTGAAGGCGGCGGGCGGCACCGCCCCGATGATCAGGTCACGGAACAGCCCTCCGCCCAGCGCGGTGACCTCGGCGAGAACCGCGATGCCGAAGACATCGAAGTTCTTGCGTACGGCGAGCAGAGCGCCGGAGATCGCGAAGACGAAGATCCCGACGATGTCGAGCGCATGCTGGACGGAGGGCGTGAACAGTTCGTTGAGCACCGGGCAATTGTGCCGGTACTACTCCTCGGAGCCGTCCTTGGCCGCCTCGGAGGTGGCGGCGTCACCCTTGGTGAGAGGGGCGTCACCCTCGGCGGCCTCCTCTGACACGTCAGCCTCGGCCTTCTGCGGCTCAGCGGTCTCGGGCCCGGCGGTCGTCGTCTCCGGCTCGGCGGTCGTCCCTCCGGCCGCCTCCGGCTCGGCGGTCGCGCCTTCGGTCGTAGCCGGCCCGGCCTTCGTGATCAGCTCGACCGCTTCCCGGGCCCCGGCCAGTACCTGCTGTCCGGGCACCTGGTCCGGTGCGTTCTCCGGGTGGTGGCAGGCGACCTGGTGGCCGGTCTTCAGTGCGATCAGCGGCGGTTCCTGCGTCTTGCAGACCTCCGTCGCCTTCCAGCACCGGGTGTGGAACCGGCAGCCGCTGGGCGGCGAGATCGGCGAGGGCACATCACCGGTGAGCAGGATGCGCTCACTCTTCACTCCGCGCCGCCGGGGGTCCGGCACCGGCACCGCGGACATCAGTGCCTTGGTGTACGGGTGCATCGGCGCCGAGTACAGCGACTTGCGGTCCGTCAGCTCGACGATCTTGCCCAGGTACATGACGGCGATCCGGTCCGACACGTGGCGGATGACCGAGAGGTCGTGCGCGATGATCACGTACGTGAGCCCGAGCTCGTCCTGGAGGTCGTCGAGCAGGTTGACCACCTGTGCCTGGATCGACACGTCCAGCGCGGAGACCGGCTCGTCGGCGACGACGAGCTTCGGGCGCAGTGCGAGCGCGCGGGCGATGCCGATGCGCTGGCGCTGTCCGCCGGAGAACTCGTGCGGGTAGCGGTTGTAGTGCTCGGGGCTGAGCCCGACCAGCGACAGCAGCTCCTGGACGTGGTTCTTGAGACCGCCCTCGGGCTCGACGCCCTGGAGCCGGAACGGCGCGCTGACGATCGTGCCGATCGTGTGCCGCGGGTTCAGCGAGGAGTACGGGTCCTGGAAGATCATCTGTACGTCGCGCCGCATCGGCCGCATCTGCCCCATGGACAGGTGCGTGATGTCGCGGCCCTCGAACTCGACCTTGCCGCCGCTCGGTTCGATCAGCCGCGTGATCAGCCGGCCCATCGTCGACTTGCCGCAGCCGGACTCGCCGACGACGCCCAGGGTCTCCCCCGGGTACACCTCGAAGTCGATGCCGTCGACGGCCTTCACGGCGGCGGTCTGCCGGCCGAACAGCCCCTTGCGGATCGGGAAGTGCTTGGCCAGGCCCTCGACCCTGAGCAGCGGCTCGCGCGAGGCGGTGGCCTGCTCCGGGATCGTCACGTCCTTCTCCAGCACCGGGGGATCCTTCTTCTCGCTCACGTCGCTCACATCACTCGCCTCGCTCACAGCTTCGGCGCAATCTCGTCGGTCCAGATCCGGGTCCGCTCCTCCGGCGACATGTGACAGGCGGAGAAGTGCCCGTCGCCGACCTGCTGCAGCTCGGGACGCGTCGTGCGGGTGAGGTCGTCCTTGGGGATGTCCGCGTACGGGCAGCGCGGGTTGAAGGCGCAGCCGCTCGGGACGTTGATCAGCGACGGCGGCTGTCCCTTGACGGGGATCAGCCGCTCCGTCTGCTCACGGTCGATGCGCGGCATCGAGGTGAGCAGACCCCAGGTGTACGGGTGCTGGGCCTCGTAGAAGACCTTCTCCGCCGGTCCGCGCTCGATGCACCGGCCGCCGTACATCACCAGAAGTTCGTCGGCCATCTCGGCGACGACCCCGAGGTCGTGCGTGATCATGATGACGGCGGAGCCGAACTCCTTCTGCAGGTCCCGGATCAGGTCCAGGATCTGCGCCTGGACGGTGACGTCCAGGGCGGTGGTCGGCTCGTCGGCGATGAGCAGTTCCGGGTTGTTGACCAGTGCCATCGCGATCATGGCGCGCTGGCGCATACCGCCGGAGAACTCGTGCGCGTAGGCGTCGACCCGCTTGTGCGGCTCGGGGATGCCGACCCGGTCGAGCATCTCGATGGCCCGGGTGCGGGCGGTCTTCTTGTTGACCTTGTGGTGGATCCGGTAGGCCTCCACGATCTGCGCGCCGACCTTGAAGTACGGGTGCATCGCGGAGAGCGGGTCCTGGAAGATCATGGCCATCTTGCGGCCGCGCAGCTCGCGCACCCGGGCGTCGGAGGCGCCGATCAGCTCCTCGCCGTCCAGCCAGACCTCACCCGAGATGCGGGCATTGGGGGCCGTGCGGTGCAGGCCCATCACGCCGAGCGAGGTGACGGACTTCCCGGAGCCGGACTCGCCCACGATGCCGAGGGTCTGTCCGGGCTTCACGTCGAAGCTGACGCCGTCGACGGACTTGACCAGGCCGTCGTCGGTCTTGAAGTGGATGCGCAGGTCCCGTACGGAGAGGAAGGCCTCGTCGCTGCCGGTCCGCGCGGCGCCTGCGGGGCCGTCGGCCGCCACGGTCTGTGCCTTGGAAACCTCGGTCACGAGTACCTCACCCTGGGGTCGATGGCGGCGTACACCAGGTCCACCAGAAGATTGCAGATGACGATGAAGAAGGCCGCGACGAGCGTCACGCCCATCACGATGGGCAGGTCGCTCTCCTGCACGCTCTTGATGGCGTACTGGCCGAGCCCGGGGAAGGAGAACACGGTCTCGGTGATGACGGCGCCGCCGACCAGCAGGCCGAAGTCCATGCCGAAGATCGTCACGATGGGGGTGAGCGCGGCCCTGAGACCGTGCTTGCCGATGACGTGACTCTCTCTGAGGCCCTTGGCACGGGCCGTACGGATGTAGTCCTCGCCCATCGTCTCCAGCATCCCGGCTCTGGTGATTCGGGCGTAGAGCGCGGAGTACAGGAAGGCCAGCGAACACCAGGGGATCAGCAGGTTCCAGGCCCAGTCCAGCGGATTCTCCGTGAACGGAACATAGTTGACGCCGCCTTCCCACACCGGCCACTGCACGGTGAACACACCCAGTGCCAGCATGCCGGTGAAGAAGATCGGCAGGGAGACACCGGCGAGCGCGATGGCCATGAAGAAGCGGTCGAGGATCGACCCCCGCTTGAGCGCGGAGACGACACCGATCGCCACACCACTGATCAGCCAGATCACCGCGGCGCCGATCGCCAGGGAGAACGTGACGGGAATGCGCGCGGTCAGCTCGGGCCACACCTCGATGTGCCGCTTGAACGAGTAGCCGAAGCACGGCACGCCGCAGTGCGTCGCCTCGGGGCCGAACTGGAAGTCGGCGCCGACGAAGAGCTGCTTGATGAAGTGCCAGTACTGGATGTAAAGCGGCTGGTCGAGGCCGAGATTCTGCTTGACCGCGAGGATGGACTGCGGATTGGCATCCTTGCCCACGTACTGGGCTGCCAGTTGGTCCATCGTCTGCCCGGCTATCCGGGGGACGAGGAAGAAGATCGCGAAGGTGACTGCGCTGACGATCAACAGCAGCAGCACCGCGCCGAAGACGCGTCGGATGATGTACGCAGCCACAGCTATCCGGCGCCGGTATCTGTCTGCCGGGGGGAACCCGTCCGGTCGGACACCGTGCCTTCACCTGCCTTTCAGGACATTTCTTGGGCCCGGGGGCCCGCTCCCCGGGCCGCGTGCGCGGCCCGGGGAGCGGGGCCGTTCCTACTTGGCGGTACCCATCAGCACGTAGTCGTACATGCCGAGGTAGGCCTGGGTGACCGTGACGTTCGTCGCGGACTCCGGCCGGAGCAGCAGGTTCTTGCGGTAGATCAGCGGCACTGCGGTAGCGCCTTCGGCCACGGCCTTGTCGACCTCGCCCCACGTCTTCTCACGGGCGGCGGTGTCGGTGTTGGCGATGCCCTCGTTGAGCAGCTTGTTGATCTTCGGGTCGTTCAGTTCCTGGACGTTGTTGCCACCGGACGGCTTGATGGAGGCGCCGTTGATGATCTGGTCCAGGAAGCCGAAGCCGGTCGGCCAGTCGGCACCCCAGGCGCTCATGATCATGCCGAGCTTGTTGGCGTGCACGTAGCTCGGGTTGCCCGCGAAGTTCGAGAAGTACTTACCGGTCGGGAAGCTCTTGATCTCGGCGTTGATGCCGATCTTCTTGAGCGAGGCCTGGATGGCGGTGACCATGGACATCTCGGCGGGGCGGTCGGAGCGGGCCGAGATCTTGGTGTCGAAGCCGTTCGGCTTGCCACACTGCTTCAGCTCTGCCTTGGCCTTGGCCTCGTCGCCCTTGTGACCCTCGGTCGCGTACAGGTCGAACTTCGAGTAACCGTTGACCGTGGGCGGCAGCAGGGTCGTCGCGACGTCACCCTTGGGGTCGCCACCCTGGGCGGCCTGGACCGAAGCCCTGTCGAGGCCCCACTGCACGGCCTTGCGGCAGTGGATGTTGTCGAACGGCTTCACGTTGACGTTCAGGCCGACGTACGAGGTGGCGCCCGCGTACGAGTTGTCGGTCTGCTTCTTCAGGTTGGCCTTGGTGAGCACGTTCGGCTGCGTCGCCGGGGCGACACCGGTACCGGCCGCGTCAGCGGCGATGTTGTCGGCGAGGAGGTTGTTGTCGACCGTCTCCTGCTTGACCTTGAACCGGATCGTCACCTTGTCCGGCAGGGCCGGGCGCAGCGGGTCGGTCTTCGGGTCCCAGTTCGGGTTGCGCACGAGGGTGGCGCTGCGGCCCTCCTCGTAGGACGCGAACTTGTACGGGCCCGAGGACACGATGTGCTTCACATAGTTGGCACCGGTGTCCTTCGCGGCCGGCACGGGGGCCGTCTGCGTGAAGGTCGCCAGGTAGTCGAAGTCCGCGAAGGCGTCCTTCAGCTTGAAGATGATCGTGCTGTCGTCCGGCGTCTCGATGGAGGCGATGCCGTCCGGGTTCTTGTCCTTGTACGGACCCTTGTACTTGTCGCCGCCGATGAGGTGGGACTTGAAGTACGTCGGGCCGTTGGACATGGCCTCCGGCGCGAAGTTGGAGCGCTCGACGGCGTACTTGACGTCCTTCGAGGTGATCGCGGACCCGTCCTCGTACTTGAGCCCCTTCTTGAGCTTGTACGTCCAGGTCTTGGCGTCCGGGCTCGACTTGCCGAGGCCCTCGGCGAGGTCGGGGACGACCTCCAGGCCGTCCTTGCCGGCGGCCGGCTTGAACGACGTCAGCGAACGGCCGTACAGGCGCGAGAAGTTCTGCACCCAGCCGTAGTAGGTGTTGCCGGGGTCGAGCGAGTCGGGCTCGTCGGACAGCTCGAGCTTGAGCGTCCCGCCCTTCTTGTCCGACTTGTTGACGATCGACGTCAGCGCGGCGTCAGTGGCGCTGGAGCCGCCCTTGCTGGAGCCGCCGCCGTTGTCGTCCTTCGAGCCGTTGCACGCGGAGGCGCCCAGCATCAGGGCCACAGCCGTGGCAACCACCGCTGTCGTTTTTCTGGTCTTCACCTGAGGAAATTCCCCTCAATCGATGGTTGCCATGGCATGTCGCACGTCGTTGTGACGAGCGCCCGGGCACTACTTGCTACGGGGATCGAGGGCATCGCGCAGCCCGTCTCCCAGCAGGTTGAACGCCAGGACGGTGACGAAGATGGCCACGCCCGGCACGATCATGTACATCGGGTCGTTCTGGTAGAAGTCGATCGCGTTGGTGAGCATCCCGCCCCAGGAGGCCTGCGGCGGGGCGATACCGACCCCGAGGTAGCTGAGACCGGCCTCGAAGAGGATGTTCGAGGGGATCAGCAGCGTGGAGTAGACCAGAACGGGTGCCACCAGGTTCGGCAGCAGTTCCCGGAAGAGGATGAAGGGGCCCCGGGCGCCCAGCGACCTGGCCGCTTCGACGAATTCGCGGTTCCGCAGGCTCATCGTCTGGGCGCGGACGATGCGCCCCATGTACGGCCAGCTGAAGAAGCCGATCACGAAGATCAGTACGGCGATCCGCAGCGGCAGTCCCGTCAGACCGAACGCGCCGTCCTGCAGGGCCGCCGAGATGGAGATCGCGAACAGCAGCAGCGGGAAGGCCAGGAAGGTGTCCATCATGCGGCTGATGATCGTGTCCACCCAGCCGCCGTAGAAGCCGGAGACCACGCCGAAGAAGACGCCGATCACCACGGAGAGCAGGGTGGCGCCGACGGCGACGACGAGGGAGACCCAGGAGCCCTCGATGATCCGGGTCATGATGTCGCGGCCGTACTGCGGTTCGACGCCGAGCGGATGGCTCCAGCTCATGCCGCCCCAGTCGCCCTTGGGGGCGAGCAGCGCCGGGTCGATGAGGTCCTGGTGGAACTCGTTGGGGTCCAGACCGAAGACGGCCTGGATCGGCTTGGAGAGCACGGCGAGCAGGATCAGAAGGATGACAACGATGCCGCCGGCCACGGCCACCTTGTCCCGCTTGAAGCGGGACCAGGCGATCTGCCCGAGCGAACGGCCCTCGATCTGGCTCTGCTTGACTCCCGTGAGTACTGCCTCCGGCTGAGCCTCGGCAGCCGATCCGGTGGTCTCGATCGGTGCGGTCACAGTGCCTCTGACCCCTCCTGCCGGTGGTGGCCGGCCCTTGCTCGCCGCGGTAGCGGCCTGGCGCGTGTCAGCCACGCACGTTCATGCGGCTGATGTCTCGATGCGAAAAAGCGTCTGCGGAATGTCCGTCGGTGCAACCTCGTACAAAGGGCCGACGATCCCCACTAGCCGGGAGTCTTCAACGCAGTTGCGATCACCCGCCAGACCTGACGGGGAATGTTTGCTCAAACGTGATGCGGTCAGTGAGCTTCCGTTATCCGGACAGCTTGATCGAGTGAGCGGACCACTCGGCCGCTAATCCACCAGAACGGACATGCCGCCCAACGGGCCGCATTGAGTGGCTATTTGGGTTACGCCGACGGTGCTCTTGTCCGCAGGAGGTGTCTTTTGTCCGCTCCGGTGAGCGGCCCCGGGCGGTCTAGTAGGCGTGCGGGGCGGGGCCCGGCGCCTGCGGGTATCCGTAACCCGGAGCGACGACTCCACTCCGGCCGGCCGGGGCGTGCGACTCCCGGTCGTAGAACGGCCGTGAGTTGCCCCGCAGCCACATCGCGACCGGGTCGTACTCGTCGGACATGGCGACGGTGGAGACCGGGAGCCCCTCCGGGACGGCGCCGATCGACTGCTGCATCATCGCGCGCACCGCGTCAACCGACGGCTGGCTGGTGTCGTACAGATCGAGGCCGATGGCGAGGTACGGGGCGCCGAGCGCGGGCTGCACCCAGGCGCGGCGCAGCGAGCGGACGGCCGGCGTGTGGTGGGCGTTCTGCGTCAGCTGGGCGTAGAAGTGCGGGGTCTCCAGGGCGGGATCGCTGATCCGCAGCGGGCCGGCGGGCATCCGGTCGAGACCGGTGGCGATCCGGCGCAGGTCGAGCCAGGGGATGCCGACGCCGCCACCGGGCGCGTGCGGGTTGAGCCAGATGCCCCAGCGGTCGGGGAACAGGGCGCGGGCGATGTCCCGGCCGCCCACCACCTCGTGCGCCCGGTTCCAGCCGCTGACGGAGAGCTCCTGGGCGGAGGTGACGCAGGGGGCGTAGCCGAGGCCGTCGACCTCCATGTTGCCGTACTGGGCGTCGGGCGATCCGGCCCGGCCGCTCCAGAGCAGCATCCAGATCCGGTCAGCCGCCAGGGCCTGGAGCAGCGCCTCGTACGCGTCGTAGCGTCCGGGCGTCACTTGGCGCAGCATGCGCTCGATCTGCCCGGCCGCCGCGGTGCCTGACGCACTCACCCTGGGTCCCGCCCCTCTTCGATCCACTGTGTCGGCCTGCCGCTCCCGGGGCACTCGGGTACGGCGCGGTGCCGAGGCACCAGCCATCAAACCAGCTTAGGTGCCGGTCCTGACACCGACTTGACTCCGCGGTCCACCACTGTCACCCCGCGGTGCGACGGGCCCCGCTACTCGGCGGCGCGCTGGTAGAACGGCCTGATCCGGGCACGCATCCAGTCGGCGACCGGGTCCTGTGCCACGTCGAGCAGTACGAGATTGACCGGCCAGGCCACCTCGACGCGGCCGAGCGCCCGGCCGAGGGCGTCCATCGGGGCGTTGCGTCCGGCGCCGTCCCAGGTGGAGAACTCGACGCCGACGAAGAGGACGGGGTCGCCGCCCTCGATGCTGGCGAGGGCCCTGCGCGCGCTGAGCACGACACCGCTCTCCTCGAACTCGCCGGCCGCGGCGGAGAGGAAGTCGACGGGCTCCTCCTTCCAGTCCGGCTCGTAGAGCCGGACCCGGCCGCCGCTGGAGGGCCCGTCGAGCACGGTGCGTCCGACCCGGCAGAGTTCGGCGACCGCGGGCGGTGGCAGCGGCATGCCGACCGCCCCGCCCGGGTTGACGGCGATACCGAGCTGCGGGGGCAGCCCGCGGGCGAATTCGACGGCGGGTGCCACGGTGAAGGACATGTGGGAGCCGACGCAGGTGAGGAACTGCTGCTCGGAGCTGAACACGGGGACGTACGGTGCGCCGTCGAGCTCCAGTGTCGGCAGGTCCAGGTCGGTGGCGTCGGGGCCGCCGCCGTTGGGCAGGGGCACCCAGAGATGGCTGCGGCCGAGCACCTCGACCAGCCGTCCGCCCGCCTCCGGGCTGCCGAGCGAGGCGCCCAGCACTTCTTCGAGCTCGTTGGCCGGCCATCCGCCCTGCGGATGGGTCCCGTCCTGTGCCGGAATATCCACTGCATCCCTCTCTCGCCCCGTGCCGTGCAGCACGAGGTTAGCGCCGAGCGCCGGGTGTCCAGGCATCGGACAGCCCGCTACGGGCTCTCACCCTGTGCGTCTGCGAAGGTGATCCGGGTCAGCAGCGCCGCGGCCTCCCGGTCCAGCAGCACCGCCGAGACGCAGCCGAGCGGCAGCGTGCCCGCCTCGGTGTCCCGCAGCAGCCTGCGCACCGCCCGGCGGTGCCGGGCGAACGCGTATCCGGAGACGCCGCGCCCCCGCTCCCGCTGGCCCGCCAGCGCGGTCTGCGGGGTGACGTCTAGCAGGACGAGGTGCAGGACGCGGCCGCGCCGCCGGGCGTCGCGCGACAGCCAGCCGCGCACCCATGCCTGGGCGCCGCAGTCATGGACGACGACGGAGACGCCGGAGCGCAGCACCTGCCACAGCCCCCAGTAGTGGGCGACCCGGACGAGGGGACGGTAGAAGGCGTAGGGGACTAATCGTGGCAGCGCGGCGGACCAGCGGTCCCGGGTGTCCTGGGAGTCGATGACGCGGGCGGCCACGGCCCGTGCGATCAGGGTCGATTTGCCGCTGCCCGGCAGTCCTGAGACGACCACGACGTCACCCGGAGCGAAGCGCAGGCTCCGCGGGCCGCACCCGGACCTCTCCCGCAGATCGCTCACGACGGGCCCGCGCGGGCCGTGCGTCTCGCGGGCCGGCGCGCCCTGCTGTGCGGGCAGTGCGCCGTGCGCGACCCCCGCGGTCGCCGCGTACCGCCGCAACGTCATCGCCATCCCCCTGTCGGCCGACCACACCTGTCAAGAAGTGTAAAGAAAAGGTAATGCGGCACAAGCGTCCGACCCGCCGGATCCGGTGGGGTACCGGCGCCCCACTGTCCGGCAATGCGTGCGATGATGACCCGGCCAACTGCATAAAGGCCGCTTGAATCCGCGCGGGAGAGTTCCGGTCACCGTGCCGGGCGCCGAAGGAGCAAGATCCTCCCTTGAATCTCTCAGGCCCCGTACCGCGTGGATGAGGCAGATCTGAAAAGCGAGTCGCCCGGCGGCTCCACCCAAGGTGCAAGCCGAACCCCTGCGGGGTCTCTCGGCGAACCTCTCAGGTTCCGATGACAGATGGGGAGGGATCGTCCTCGTCGTCATGCCCTGGGAGCCGTATCCATGAGCACCGCCCCCCGTCTCACCGCCCTCGATGTGCTGCACCGTTCGCTCGGCGCGACCATGACCGACTTCGCGGGCTGGGACATGCCGCTGCGCTACGCCAGTGAGCGCGACGAGCACAACGCCGTGCGCACGAAGGCCGGCCTCTTCGACCTCTCCCACATGGGCGAGATCACCGTCACCGGCCCCGAGGCCGTGGCACTGCTGAACTTCGCGCTGGTCGGCAACATCGGCACCGTCTCCGTGGGCCGGGCCCGCTACACGATGATCTGCGCCGAGGACGGCGGCATCCTGGACGACCTGATCGTGTACCGGCTGGGAGAGACCGAGTACATGGTCGTCGCCAACGCCGGCAACGCCCAGACCGTGCTGGACGCGCTGACCGCCCGCGCGGAGGGCTTCGACGCCGAGGTGCGCGACGACCGCGACGCGTACGCGCTGCTCGCCGTCCAGGGCCCCGAGTCCCCCGCCATCCTGGCCGCCGTCACGGAGGCCGACCTGGACGGCCTGAAGTACTACGCCGGTCTACCCGGCACGGTCGCCGGGGTCCCCGCTCTGATCGCCCGCACCGGCTACACCGGCGAGGACGGCTTCGAGCTCTTCGTCGCACCCGAGCACGCCGAGCAGCTGTGGCGGGCACTCACCGAGGCCGGCGCCTCCCGCGGGCTGATCCCCTGCGGGCTCTCCTGCCGCGACACGCTGCGCCTGGAGGCGGGCATGCCGCTGTACGGGCACGAGCTGACGACGTCCCTGACGCCGTTCGACGCCGGTCTCGGCCGGGTCGTGAAGTTCGAGAAGGAGAGCGACTTCGTCGGCCGCAAGGCGCTGGAGGCCGCTGCCGAGCGCGCCGAGACCGCCCCGCCCCGCAAGCTCGTCGGCCTGATCGCCGAGGGCCGCCGGGTGCCGCGGGCGGGCTTCTCCGTCATCGCGGAGGGCCAGGTCATCGGCAAGGTCACCTCGGGCGCCCCGTCGCCGACCCTCGGCAAGCCGATCGCCATGGCGTACGTCGACGCCGCGCACGCCACGCCCGGCACCGAGGGCGTCGGAGTGGACATCCGGGGCAACCACGAACCGTACGAGGTCGTGGCGCTGCCGTTCTACAAGCGCCAGAAGTAGAACCGTGGGCCCGGCAGGGCACCGCGTACGTGACGCAGTCCTGTCTCACACCGTAAGACCATCGTTCATCAGCACTCCCCCGCGTACAGGAGAATTCAGGTCATGAGCAACCCCCAGCAGCTGCGGTACAGCAAGGAGCACGAGTGGCTGTCGGCCGTCGAGGACGGTGTGGCCACGATCGGCATCACGGAGTACGCGGCCAACGCGCTCGGTGACGTCGTCTACGCCCAGCTCCCCGAGGTCGGTGACACGGTGACCGCGGGCGAGACCTGCGGCGAGCTGGAGTCGACCAAGTCGGTGAGCGATCTGTACTCGCCGGTGACCGGCGAGATCACGGCCGCGAACCAGGACGTCGTGGACGACCCCTCGCTGGTGAACTCCGCACCGTTCGAAGGCGGCTGGCTGTTCAAGGTACGTGTCGCCGAGGAGCCGAAGGATCTGCTCTCCGCCGACGAGTACACCGAGTTCTCCGGCAACTGAGACCCCAAGGGACCACCTGATGTCGCTTCTCAACTCCTCCCTCCACGAGCTGGACCCGGACGTCGCCGCCGCTGTCGACGCCGAGCTCCACCGTCAGCAGTCCACCCTCGAGATGATCGCCTCGGAGAACTTCGCTCCGGTCGCGGTCATGGAGGCCCAGGGCTCCGTCCTGACCAACAAGTACGCCGAGGGCTACCCCGGCCGCCGCTACTACGGTGGCTGTGAGCACGTCGACGTGGTCGAGCAGATCGCGATCGACCGCATCAAGGCGCTCTTCGGCGCCGAGGCCGCGAACGTCCAGCCGCACTCCGGTGCGCAGGCCAACGCCGCCGCGATGTTCGCGCTGCTGAAGCCGGGCGACACGATCATGGGCCTGAACCTGGCGCACGGCGGTCACCTGACCCACGGCATGAAGATCAACTTCTCCGGCAAGCTCTACAACGTGGTCCCGTACCACGTCGACGACACCGGCACCGTGGACATGGCCGAGGTCGAGCGCCTGGCCAAGGAGTCCAAGCCGCAGCTCATCGTGGCCGGCTGGTCCGCCTACCCCCGTCAGCTGGACTTCGCCGCCTTCCGCCGCATCGCGGACGAGGTCGGCGCGTACCTGATGGTCGACATGGCGCACTTCGCCGGTCTGGTCGCCGCGGGCCTGCACCCGAGCCCGGTGCCGCACGCCCACGTCGTCACGACCACCACGCACAAGACCCTCGGCGGTCCGCGCGGCGGTGTGATCCTCTCCACCCAGGAACTCGCCAAGAAGATCAACTCGGCGGTCTTCCCGGGTCAGCAGGGCGGTCCGCTCGAGCACGTGATCGCGGCCAAGGCGGTCTCGTTCAAGGTCGCGGCGACCGAGGAGTTCAAGGAGCGCCAGCAGCGCACCCTGGACGGCGCCCGCATCCTCGCCGAGCGTCTGGTGCAGCCGGACGTCACCGAGGTCGGCGTCTCCGTGCTGTCCGGCGGCACGGACGTGCACCTGGTCCTGGTGGACCTGCGCAACTCCGAGCTGGACGGCCAGCAGGCCGAGGACCGGCTCCACGAGCTGGGCATCACGGTCAACCGGAACGCCATCCCGAACGACCCGCGGCCGCCGATGGTCACCTCGGGGCTGCGGATCGGCACGCCGGCGCTGGCCACACGCGGTTTCCGGACCGAGGACTTCACCGAGGTCGCCGAGATCATCGCGTCCGCCCTCAAGCCGTCCTACGACGCGGACGACCTGAAGGCCCGGGTCGTCGCGCTCGCCGAGAAGTTCCCGCTTTACCCCGGTATCAAGTAGTCCGACCGGCGCGTTTGCGTATCGGGGAGGGGCACCACGCACACTGAACAGTGAGCGCGGTGCCCCAACCCTTGTCCCCCGCTCTTCGGGCCGACCCGGCCCGTACCGCACCACCGGCAGACAACGGCGTCTACCAACCCTTAGGAGTCACCCGTGGCCATCTCGGTCTTCGACCTGTTCTCGATCGGCATCGGCCCGTCCAGCTCCCATACGGTCGGCCCGATGCGCGCGGCCCGCATGTTCGCGCGCCGACTGAAGAACGAGGGCCTGCTCGCCCACACCGCGTCGATACGCGCCGAACTGTTCGGCTCGCTCGGCGCCACCGGCCACGGCCACGGCACCCCCAAGGCCGTCCTGCTCGGCCTGGAGGGCGAGTCCCCGCGAACCGTGGACGTCGAATCGGCCGACGACCGGGTCGCCGCGATCCGCTCCACCGGCCGGCTCAACCTCCTCGGTATGCACGAGATCGCCTTCGACGCCGACGAGCAGCTGATCCTGCACCGCCGCAAGGCCCTGCCGTACCACGCCAACGGCATGACGGTCTTCGCGTACGACCGCGAGGGCGCCCCCCTCCTGGAGAAGACGTACTACTCGGTCGGCGGCGGTTTCGTGGTCGACGAGGACGCCGTCGGCGAGGACCGGATCGTCCTCGACGACACCGTGCTCAAGCACCCGTTCCGCACCGGTGACGAGCTGCTGCGGCTCGCCCAGGACACCGGCCTGTCGATCTCCTCCCTGATGCTGGAGAACGAGCGCGCCTGGCGCACCGAGGACGAGATCCGCTCGGGTCTGCTGGACATCTGGCGCGCCATGCAGGCCTGTGTGTCGCGCGGCATGTCCCGCGAGGGCATCCTGCCCGGCGGCCTCAAGGTCCGCCGCCGCGCCGCGAACACCGCCCGTCAGTTGCGCGCCGAGGGCGACCCCCAGACCCACGCCATGGAGTGGATCACCCTCTACGCGATGGCGGTCAACGAGGAGAACGCCGCGGGCGGGCGCGTGGTCACCGCCCCGACCAACGGCGCCGCCGGCATCATCCCCGCGGTGCTGCACTACTACATGAACTTCGCGGCCGGCGGCGCCACCGAGACGGAGAAGGACGACAGCATCGTCCGCTTCCTGCTGGCCGCCGGCGCCATCGGCATGCTCTTCAAGGAGAACGCCTCCATCTCCGGCGCCGAGGTCGGCTGCCAGGGCGAGGTCGGCTCCGCCTGCTCCATGGCCGCGGGCGCGCTGGCCGAGGTCCTGGGCGGCACCCCCGAGCAGGTGGAGAACGCCGCCGAGATCGGCATGGAACACAATCTGGGCCTGACCTGCGACCCGGTGGGCGGCCTCGTCCAGATCCCGTGCATCGAGCGCAATGGGATGGCGGCGGTCAAGGCCGTGACCGCGGCCAAGATGGCGCTGCGCGGCGACGGCAGCCACAAGGTCTCCCTCGACAAGGTCATCAAGACCATGAAGGAGACGGGCGCGGACATGAGCGTCAAGTACAAGGAGACGGCGCGGGGCGGGCTCGCGGTCAACATCATCGAGTGCTAGGCGGATGGGCCCTGACCAGTGCGTTTGTATCTTTCAGCGCTGTCAGGGCCTTCCCTGCTTACGCGGCGGAAAGTCCCTGAAACCTCCCCAGGACAGACGTGAGAGTTCCTGAAAAGTCCCTGGGATGCCCCTCTCGAAGAGGCTTTTGACCTGCGGGTTCGCGTCATGTGATCAACGCCGGATGTGCCGCTCACCCACCAGCTGATGTATCAAATCGATCCCCCACCTCCACCCAAGGGGTATCATTCGATACATGAACGCTGCGGAAAACCCGCGCTTGGAGCAGCGGCTGGCCGGCCTCTCCCCCACATTCACGACGGCGCAAGCGCGACAGGCCCTGCTCTCCCCTCGCGATCTGGCGCACTTGGTCACGGAGGGGGAGATAGACGAACTATCCCGTGGGGTGTACCGGCGGGCAGACGCCCCGGAAACGGCGCACGCGGATTTGCTGGCCGTGTGCGCACGGGCCCATCGCGCCGTCGTGTGCGGTGAATCCGCCCTGGCCCTGCATGAACTGATCGACGACATCCCCGCAGCAGTACACATCGCCGTGCCGCGCGGTTCACGCCGCCCGACGATTTCTTACCCGCCGACCGTGGTGGCGCAGTACGCCGCAAAGACCTTCGACCTCGGTATCGAACGGTTCGAAGCAGCCCCGGGAGAAAGCATCCCCATGTACAACGCAGCTCGCAGCGTCGTCGACGCAATGCGCCACCGCAGCCGCCTCGGCGAAACCCTCGCCCTGTCCGCGCTCGGCCGCTACCTGCGTCGAAGCGGGCGCGGCGGGGTTGGCGAACTCCAGCACGTCGCACGCGAGCTGGACGCCCTCTCCGTTGTCCGTCCCGCCGTAGAGGCGGTGCTCGCCTGATGGCCAACCCCACCCGCGACACCACCGCCGGCCGCGTCTACAACGACCTGCGCAACCTGGCGCGCCGCAACCGCCGGTCCACGGACGAAGTCATGGTCGAGTACATCCTCGAGCGGTTCCTCTACCGCCTGGCCTCATCGTCCCTGGGCCGGGAGCACTTCGTCCTCAAAGGTGGCCTGCTGCTCGCTCAGTTCGGCGCACGTCGAATGACCCGGGACGTCGACATCCTCGGTCGATCTTTCCCAGGCACAGAAACAGAGATCATTCACAGAATCGCGGCCATCGCCGCCACCGAGAGCGACGACGGCGTCGCATTCGATCCCACGACACTCAAGACCGTCCCCATTCGTGAGGAGGACGAGTACCACGGTCTACGCCTGTCGATGGCCGCCTACATCGCCCGAGCACGACTCAAGCTCCAACTGGATATCAGCTTCGGCGACCCCGTCACTCCCGGCCCCCGGGTCATCGACTATCCGCAGCAACTCACGACGGACAGCTTCCAGCTCCTCGGCTACCCACTCGCCACCGTCATCGCCGAAAAGCTCTCCACCGCCGTCTCACTCGGCGACCTCAACACCCGCGACCGCGACTACGGCGACCTCTACCGCCTGCTCCCCCTCAACGACCTGGACGGCCAAGAACTCACCACGGCGCTGACCGCCACCGCCACACACCGCGGCATCAATCCGAAACCCCTCAGCACCACCATCACCGACCTCGGCGAGCGCCGCCAGACCTCCTACACCGCCTGGCGCCGCCGGCAAGGCACCGCCGCAACGAGCTACCCGGGACGCTTCACGGACGTCGTCCGGCAGGTCACCGCCTTCGCGGACACACTCCTCAACGGCGAAGCTGTCGCCCTCACTTGGAGTGCAGCGAACCTCACGTGGTCATGAACCAGGCCTGGCCGACCGACCAGGCCTTCGGGGGAACCCCGGAACCTACGCATGTCGAATTGTCCGATCTTGATCCACCGGCTTCCATAGGCATCCACCACAAGAAAGAAACACCCGGGAGGGCGCTCGTGCATGAGCACCGCATAACAGGAGCGGGCTCGCCGAAGCCATCGCGTGGCGCCCGATCGTCCCCTCGGACGACGCCCGGTCCGTAGCGCCGGCTGAACGGGGCTGAACCGTCCACCGGCCCGGCGGCCGGCATCAGGGCCGTCTCAGAACGCACTGACCCCGGTGAGTTCGGCCGACAGCTCCCAGAGACGGGCGGCGTCCCGGGCATCGGTGGCCCAGGGCTTCACCCCGCCGGCGAGCATGTCCTCGGTGCCGGCCGGGTCCGCGACATCGCAGTCCTGGCAGTAGGCGCCGCCGTGGGCGTCGAGCAGGGGTGAGGTCGCGGCCCAGACCGCGGTGGCCGCCCCCTGTTGCGGCGACTTGAAGCCGTCCGCGGGCCGGTCGTCGGCGGTCACCCAGCCGAGCGCCGGCCACTCGTCGCGCGGGACGTGGCGTTGCAGTGGGGTGAGGATGCTGCCGGGGTGCACGGCGAAGGCGTGCAGACCGCTCGCCGCACCGAGCCGGTCGAGGTGCAGGGCGAACAGGGCGTTGGCGGTCTTGGACTGGGCGTAGGCGAGCCAGCGGTCGTAGCCGGTGCGGAAGTGGAGGTCGTCCCACCTGATGCCGGAGAGGAAGTGGCCCGACGACGACACGGCCACCACCCGGGCGTCGGCGGCGAGGCCGGGGCGCAGGTGGTTGACCAGGGCGAAGTGCCCCAGGTGGTTGGTCGCGAAGTGCCCTTCCCAGCCGGGACCCACGCGGGTCTCCGGGCAGGCCATCACCCCGGCGTTGTTGATGACGATGTCCAGGGTGCGTCCCGTCTCCAGGACGCGGCCGGCGAAGGTCCGAACGCTCTCCAGGTCGGCCAGGTCCAGGGCGTGCACCTCGACGTCCCGGAGATCACTCAGGGCGTCCTCGGCGGTGGCCGGCCGCCGCGCGGGGACGATCACATGGGCTCCCGCGCGGACCAGGGCGCGGGTCGCTTCCAGGCCGAGCCCGGAATAGCCACCGGTGACCAGGGCGGTGGTGCCGGTCAGGTCGGTCCCGGCGAGGACGTCCTCGGCCGTGCTGTGCGCACCGAACCCGGTGCCGGTCTTCTGCTGTCTCGTACTCATGCGGGTGACGCTAGGAGTTGGAGTGCGGGCGAGGTCAAGGTCCGCACGGTGTGACCCGTCACGGACCGGCCGGGCGGACATCAGCCGTAGTGCGGGTCCCGGACGACGTGAGAGCAGGGCGCCGCCCCACGCCGTCGCCTTTCAGGCCCACGGGTTCGCGGGTCCGCGGGTTCGCGGGTTCGCGGGTTCGCGGGTTCGTCTCTTTGCCGAAGCGGCAACAGGACTCGCGGTGGAATGCGCGGGCGTTCCATGATCGTGGCCGGTGCCGGGTGCACGATACGGCCAGTTCCCGGCCCGCAGCCAAGGAGGAACCATGCCCCAGCCGTCCGAACGCACCCCCGGCCCCACGCACCGTCTGGTGGCCTCCCCGGCGGGCCGCACCCATCTGGTGGAGCAGGGCAGTGGGCCCCTGGTGCTGCTGCTGCACGGATTCCCGGAGTCCTGGTACTCCTGGCGCCACCAGCTGCCCGTGCTGGCCGCCGCCGGCTACCGGGCAGTCGCCGTCGACGTCCGTGGCTACGGGCGGTCCTCCCGGCCCGGCGACGTCGCCGCGTACCGGATGGCCGAACTGGTCGAGGACGCCGTCGCCGTGGTGCACGCGCTGGGCGAGAGCGGTGCGGTCGTCGTGGGCCATGACTGGGGCTCGACGATCGCGGCGAACTCCGCGCTGCTCAGGCCCGATGTCTTCCGTGCGGTGGGGCTGCTGAGCGTCCCGTACGCGCCGCGCGGCGGACCGCGGCCCAGTGAGGTGTTCGCGGGGATGGGCGGGGACCAGGAGTTCTACGTCTCCCGGTTCCAGGAGCCCGGCCGGGCGGAGGCGGAGATCGAACCGGACGTACGCGGCTGGCTCGCGGGCTTCTACGCGGCGTTCTCGGCCGACACCATGCCCGCGCCCGACGCCCCGGACCCGCACTTCGCAGCGCGCGGCGGAACACTGCGCGAACGGTTCCCGGCCGGCCGTCCCGGCTGGCTCGATGACGCAGACCTCGACTTCTACGCGGCTGAGTTCGAGCGTACCGGGCTGACCGGTGCGCTCAGTCGCTACCGGAACATGGACCGGGACTGGGAGGATCTCGCCGACTTCGACGGGGCGCCCGTCACCCAGCCGTCCCTCTTCATCGGCGGCTCCCTGGACGCCTCCACCACCTGGATGGCCGATGCCATCGCCGCGTACCCCACGACTCTGCCCGGCCTGGTCTCCTCGCACATCCTGGACGGCTGCGGCCACTGGATCCAGCAGGAGCGCGCCGAGGAGGTCAACCGGATCCTGACCGGCTGGCTCAGCTCACTGCCCGCCTGAGCCCGCCCCGCCGAACAGTCCAGCCCGCCTCCCGCGCACCCCCGCCTCGCCTGAACCCTCCCCTCCGCGAACCGAACCGGCCAGCGGGGGCTCACCGGGCGACATCCCGGCCAACACAGGAGTACCTCAACTGCTCATAAATGAGCAGCTGTTCATGGGGAACACACATTTTCAGTCACGGGCGGCTTCCCTCCTCCGCATACTGGGAGTTCACTGGTCGTGACGAGTGGTGACGCAATCGCCGTGCACGTCAGGCGGTCCGCTGCCATGGGCCTCGTGAGGCCCGGCTCCGATGCCCAGGCCCCGGCGGAGGAAAGAGGACAGCGATGACAGCCGCCCCTCCCGTGACGTACCTCCGGCGGGATCCGGCCGTCCGGCCCGGCCGCACCGCTCGAAGAGCGGTGCGGCCCTGTCGTCACGCACGACCGCCCAACCGCCCCTGATCCATTGCCGCGGCGGTCGCCGCCGCGGCAGGTTCCCTGTCTCACCGCTCCCCGTCGCGCCGGTGCGGACAGCTGTCCCCGATGACGCGGCCCTGCCGAAGCGCCGATCGGCAGGGCCGCGTTCACCGCTCGCCGTTCCGGTCTCCGCGTGCGCGTCCGTTTCGCGCATCCCCCTTCCCTGTTCGTTTCGTCTCCACGAGGTGCACCATGAGCAAGATCGCGCTTCCAGAATTTCACATGCCGTTCGAGAGTGCGGGATGTAATCCGGGAGTTGAGAAGACCAGGCAGGCCGCCTGGGAATGGGCCGAGTCCAGCAATCTCGTCCTGTCACCCGTGGCCCACAAGAAGATGATCCGGACCCGCCCCGAACTCTGGATATCCCTGATATTCCCGAGGGCCTCGCAGAAACACCTGGACCTGTTCTGCCAATGGCTGTTCTGGGCGTTCCTCGTCGACGACGAGTTCGACGACGGTCCGGCCGGCCGCGACCCCCGGCTGTGCGAATCGGCGATCGCGCATCTGGTGGACGTACTCGACGGCGCCCGCGCACCCGTGGGCCCCATGGAGCACGCCCTCGACGAACTCCTGGTCCGGACCTGCACGGACAGGCCGGCACACTGGGTCCGGCAATTCCGCCGGGATACGGCGGCCTGGCTGTGGACGTACTACGCGGAGGCCGTCGACCGGGCCGCGGGCCATGTGCCGAGCACGGCCGACTTCGTGAAGCACCGCCGCGACTCCGTGGCCATGCAGCCGTTCCTCGATCTGCACGAGATCACCGCCGGAATAGACCTTCCGGAATTCGCCAGGAGCCTTCCCGCCTATATCGCGCTGCGCAATGCGGTGACCGATCACTCGGGTCTCTGCAACGATATCTGCTCCTTCGAGAAGGAGGCGCTGCTCGGTTATGAACACAACACCGTCCGGCTGATCCAGCGGGATCGTGGAGGCACGCTCCAGGAGGCGGTGGAGGAGGCGGGAATCCTGCTGGCGCGCATTACCGACCGGGTGCAGCGGGCCGAGAAGGAACTCGTCGAGGAGATGGCGGCGGCGGGGATCGAGGGCCCGCCCCGAGTCGCTCTGGAGCGCTGCGTCCAGGACTACCGGGGCCTCGTCCGAGGAGACTTCGACTACCACGCGCGGGCCGAGCGTTACACCCGTCCGGACCTCGTGGAGATCGACGAACAGGGCTCCATGTCACGGAACTTCGCCGCCTGAGGAGGCTCCCGGCGGGGTGACCGGCGAGGGCTCGAAGCCCTGCCGGGCCCCCGTCGGGCGCCGCCTGCCCCCGGAAGGCCGGCACCCGGCAGCGATTTCCGGACATTCGTCATGGCGACGGTCCCGGTCGGCGCCGGCGGGGCCGCCGGCCGGACCGGAGGCGCCGCCGGCGGCCAGAAACGCGTGTTACCTGAAGCAGCCCTTCCCCGGCCCGGCCGCGGAAGGTTCCGGCGCCCCACGAATGGTCGGCCGCCCCCGGCCGTGATGTGCTGGTGCGTACGCCCGATGGCAGGCGGCAGCCCGGTGGTGCGGGCCCGCCGGCCTCACCGCAGCAGGGCTGGAGGCATCTCATGACGGCCGTACCTCCTCCGATATCCGCCTCCGGCGCCGACCGGGCGGCTCCGCACGCCGAAACCGCCCAGGGCACGGTCCGCGGCACCCTCGAACGGGGCGTCGCCGCGTTCCGCGGTATCCCGTACGCGGCCGCGCCGGTGGGCGCCGAGCGGTTCCGGGCGCCCGCGCCACCGGAGCGCTGGGACGGGGTACGGGAGGCGGTTGCCTTCGGACCGACCGCGCCCAAGCGGCCGTACGCCCCGCCACTGGACCGGCTGCTGCCCGATCCCGAGGTGCCCGGCGCCGGCTGCCTCAACCTCAACGTGTGGACGCCGTCGCCCACCCGCACCGGGCTGCCCGTCCTCGTCTGGATCCACGGCGGCTCACTGCTGCACGGCTCGTCCGCCGTTCCGCTGTACGACGGGGCCGCCTTCGCCCGCGACGGCGTGGTGTTCGTCTCGGTCAACTACCGCCTCGGCATGGAGGGGTTCGGAGTGTTCCCGGACGCGCCCGCCAACCGGGGGCTGCTCGACCAGCTCGCCGCGCTCGGCTGGGTACGGGACAACATCGCCTCGTTCGGCGGCGATCCGGACCTGGTGACGGTGTGCGGGGAGTCGGCGGGCGCCATAGGCATCGCCGCACTGCTCGCCGCCCCGCGGTCACGGGGGCTGTTCCGGCGCGCGGTGCTGCAGAGCGGCGCTCCGACCGCGCTCCCCGTGCGCGAGGGCCGCCGCACCACCGAACTGATCGCCGGGCGGCTTGGGGTGGCGGCGACGGCGCGGGCCCTGGCCGCCGTGGACCCCGACCGGCTCCTGGCGGCGCAGACCGAGGTGACGAGCGGCGGCTCCCCGCTGACCGGCGGGAACTCCTTCCAGATCGTGGTGGACGGCGATCTGCTGCCCCGCGACCCGGCCGATGCGCTGCGGGACGGCGCCGCGTCCGGGATCGATCTGCTGATGGGCTCGAACACCGAGGAGTACCGCCTCTGGTTCGTGCCCAGCGGCCTCACCGAACGGCTCTCCCGTACGAAACTCCGGCTGGCGCTGCTGAAGTTCAAGGTGCCGCGCGCCACGGCCCGCACCTACCGCGCCAACCGGCCCGAGGCCACTCCCGGCGAGCTGCTCGGCGCCCTCGCCACCGATCTGCTGCTGCGCGTGCCGCTCAACCTGCTGGCCGACGCCCGCACCGGCGCCCCCGGCTCCACCCACCTCTACGAGTTCGGCTGGCCGTCACCGGTACAGCGGCTCGGCGCCTGCCACGGGCTGGAGATCGGCTTCGTCCTCGACAATCTGGACCGGCCGGACGCGGTGGCGCTCGCGGGCCGGGACGCCCCGCAGGAGCTGGCCGACGCGATGCACGCAGCCTGGGTGAGGTTCGCCGGCTCCGGGGACCCGGGCTGGCCCGCCTGGGACGCGTCACGTCCGGTGATGGCGTTCGGGCCCGGCGCTCCCGGGCTCGTGCGGGCCCCGCGCGACGACGAACTGCACGGCTGGGCGCCGTACCGCGACGAGCCCTGAGCGCGGCGCCCCCGCGGTGGTCAGCGAGTGCTGAGCCAGTGCGGGTCGGGTACGACGGTCAGGACCGCCGACACGAGTACGACGGCCGCCAGCGCCACCAGTTCGCGGCGCGCCCGGCGGTGGGCGGCCGGCGGGTCCGCGTCCGACGTCAGCCTCCGGCGCGCGGCCAGCGCCAGCGCGCTCACGACGGTCACCAGCACCAGCTTGGCCAGCAGGGTGCGCCCGTACGCGGAGGTGAGGACGACGTCCGGCGGCAGCCGGCGCAGGGCGCTGCACGTGCCGGTCACCGCCAGGGCCGCGTACAGCCAACCGGCGAGCCGGGCGTAGCGGCCGAGCAGCGCGCGGGCGGCGCCCGGCCCGGTCCGCCGCCACAGCCGCATGGTGCGCAGCACCTGGAGCAGTCCGCCGCACCAGAGCGAGGCTGCGGTCAGATGGACGACGGTGAGCACGGCCCCCACCGCCGGGCTGTAGGCCTCTGGGTGGGCGCGCAGTGCCTCGGCGCCTACGACCAGGGCGAGTGGGGCGGTGGCCAGGGCCGGGCGTCTGCTCGCGGCGCAGCACGCGGCGAGGGCGAAGCCGTTGGCGGTCAGGAGCAGCAGCCCGCCCTCGCGGGTCCCATAGGTCTCGACGAGGCCGAGATCGCTGATCCGGGCCAGCCGGAGGATCTGTCCCGCCGCGGCGACCGCCCCGGCGACCGAGGCCGCCACCGTCCAGTTGCGCGGGGCGGTGCGGGGCCGGCCGGGCAGGGTGCGGGCCAGTGCGGTGACCGCGAGGGTGCCGAGGTGGACGGCGAGCGCGCCGAAGAGGACCGCGCGCAGCAGGGTGGCCGTTCCGGCGCCGGGTATGCGCAGTTCACCGGTGCCGTGGGCGACGAGGCCGGGGCCGAGCAGTGCGGCTGCCACGGCGGTCAGGCAGAGCGCCGCCGTGATGAGCGCGGCCACCGCGGATCCACGGCGGGCCGGTGCGGGCACGCGTGAGTGGAGCACCCCCACCCCCTTCCTGACCGACAAACACACAAACCGGCTCCCGATGTCCACGGCAACACCGGACGTTCACCCGGAAGGACGCATTAGCGCAGGCGCGAACGTTTCTGCATGACCACTCGACGCGAGCCTCGGGTTAGGTTCACCGACTGTCACCTCAACTACAGCGACCCAGCCCGGGTGCCTCCGCGGATTCGGCGCTGCGAGGAGAGGCATCATGACCGAGAGGCTGTCCCCCACGGCATCCCCTGCACTCATCCCTCTGCCCGAACCGTGCGGCCGTGTGTACCGCAGAGGCGGCCGTACCGTGGTGGCGTTGCGCGACGAGATCGACATCGCCACCGCCGCCCTCATCACACCGGCCCTGGACGTGGCCACGTCGGACGGGTCACCGCACGTGGTGGTCGACCTGACCGCGGTGAGCTTCCTCGACTGCTCGGGACTGACGCTGTTGTGCCGGGCCCGGCGGCGGGCGCTGGACCGGGACGGGCGGTTCTGGCTCGTCTGCGACTGCCCGAGGATCCTGCGGCTGCTGCGGGCCGGCCGGCTGCACGGCCTGTTCCGCCCGGTGGCGACCCCCGACGAGGCCTTCGAATCGGGCGGGTCGGCCGACCCGCCGGGCCCCTGAGCCGGGCCGGGCGCGTCCCCCGGCCCGCCGGCCGGGGGCCCGGTCCGTCAGCCCTTGTTCTGGGCGCCCCAGAACTCCTCGAACGTGAGCAGGCCGTCCCCGTTGGCGTCGTGGGAGTTGATCACGGCCTGCGCGACCGGCTCCGTGACATAGGGGTCCCCCAGCTGGGCCATGACGCTCTTGTACTCGGCGGCCGAGATCAGCCCGTCGCCGTTCAGGTCGTACCGCTCGAACGCCTTGCGCGCCGACTCGATGTCCGCCACTGTTCCGCCCCTTCGTAATGCCTGGATGACGGAAGTCAGATTATCGGGCGTGATGGATGGCGATCGCGGCGGCCGGTCGTCGATCATGGGCGGAGCCGTCCGTCGGCAGGCGGCCGTCGATCACGAGCGGGGCCGTCCGTCGGGGGCGGCGGACCGGAGTTGGGAGAGTACGGCGCGATGACCGATGCACTGGCGGGGATCCTGGCGGCCGCGGCGCGGGGGCGGTTCCCGCCGCCGGACGGGTCCACCACGGTGGTGCGGCAGCCGAACGTCCGGGACGCCGGGGTGCTGGCGTTCACCGCGCACTCGGTGGTCTTCACGGACGAGGATCCTCGTTGGGTGCGGGCGACCCTGGCGGCCACGCCGGGGGACGCTCTCGCCGCGACGATGAATCCGTCGTTCCTGGGCGCGCTGCTCGACCGGACCGGCCGGCACATGAACACGATCGACCTGCTCACGGTCGCGAGCGCCCTGCCGGGCTCCCCCGGGCTCGGGCTGCGTGAGATCCGGGATCCGGAACACCCGCGGGTGGCGAGGCGATGAGGTTCCGTGACGAGGTGCGGGTCTGGGGGACGGACGGCGGTGTGCTGATCCTCGGCCGCGGCGTCGCGGGCCGCTGGGAGACCGCGATCGAGGTGGCCGAGGAGGCACGCGGGCGGCGGCTCGGCGAACGGCTGGCGCGGGCGGCCCGGCAGCTGGTGCCGGACGAGGTGGTGTGGGCGCAGCAGTCGCCGGGGAACGCCCGCAGTGTGCGGACGTTCCAGGCGGCGGGCTACCGGCCGGTGGGGTCGGAGGCGCTGCTCGTCGAGGGCTGAGCCACCGGCCGGCCCGGGTCCGGAGGAGGTCTCAGCGGAAGACGCCGGTGTGGCCCAGGGAGTAGCGGCCCGGCTGCGGGTAGACGGCGAGGCCGTGCGGTCCGCTGCCCACCGGGATCCGGGCGAGCTGTTTGCCGCTGGTGGTGTCGATCGCGTACACCTCGGCGTCGTACCGCCCGGTCAGCCAGAGGACCTTGCCGTCCGCCGAGACTCCGCCCATGTCGGGGCTGCCGCCGCCCGGCAGCTGCCATTTCTTCGCCAGCTCGTTCCGCGCGAAGTCGAAGACGGAGACGGACCCCTCGCCCCGGTTGGAGATGTACATCTCCTTGGCGTCGCGGCTGATGTAGAGCCCGTGGCAGCCCTTGCCGGTGGGCAGCAGTTTCGGGGTGGTGAACTTCTTCCCGTCCAGCACCCACATGCCGTTGGCCATCATGTCCGCGATGTAGAAGGTGCCGCCGTCGGGCGACAGCTTCACGTCCTGCGGCATGGCGCCCTTGAACGGCAGCTTCTGCTGGCCCACGACCTCCATCTTCGCCGTGTCGACCTTGAGGAGTTCGCCGGAGAACTCGCAGGAGACGATGAAGTACCGGCCGTCCGCGGAGAAGTCGGCGTGGTTCACGCCCGCGCAGCTGACGGGTACGGCCTTGGCCGTCTTCATGGTGTGGGCGTCGCGGAAGACCAGCTGCCGGTCCATCGAGGCCATCACGATGGCGTACTTGCCGTTCGGGGTGAAGTAGAGGTTGTACGGGTCGGAGACGTCGACCGTCTTCCCCGCCTTCCCCGTCGCCGGGTCGATCGCGGTGAGGCTGTCGCCGAGGTCGTTGTTGACCCAGAGCGTCTTCAGGTCCCAGGACGGGACGACGTGCTGCGGCTGACGGCCGACCGGGATGGTCTCGATGACCTTGTACGTGGCGGGGTCGATGACCGACACCGTGTTGGAGTTGGTGTTGGGCACGTAGATCCGGGACGGGAAGCCCTTGACGGCCGGGGACAGCTTTCCGGGTGCGTCGGCCGCGTACACGTTCCTGGGGTCGAGCACCGGAGGCATGCCGGCGAGGCCGGCCGGCGCGGGCGGGCTGATGTGCTTGGGCCTTGCGGGCGGGGCCGCGGCCTCGCTGGCGGCGTCGGACGCCCCCTTGTCCGCGGGGGTGCCGCAGCCGGTGAGTACGGCGAGCAGGACGCCCCCGAGCAGGGCCGCGGTGCGCGTGGTGGAGGGAAGCATCAGGTCAGCAGCTCCGTGGTCGTCACCGCACGCAGTCCGCGGCGGTCGAGTTCGGTGAGAAGGAGGGGCAGCGCGGCGACCGTGTCCGCGTAGCCGAAGTGCATGCTCACCACCGATCCGTTACGGATCTCCCCGGCCACCTTGCGGGTGACGGCCGCGGCGCCGGGCGAGGTGAAGTCGAGGGAGTCCACGTCGTACGAGAGGACGTGCGGGTAGCCCGCTCGGACGGCGAGCCGCTGGACGAGCGGGGTGGCGTACTGGGTGCGCGAGGGCCGGAACCAGGTGCCGATGGAGCCGGTGAGCCGGCGCAGCCGCTGGGCGCAGCCGGTGATCTCCGCGTACGCCTGTGCCTCGTCCATCGAGGAGATGTCGATGTGGCGCTGGGTGTGGTTGCCGAGGTCATGGCCGCCGTCCAGGATGCGGCGGGCCATCTCGGGGTGTTCGTCCAACCAGCTGCCGACGGCGAGGACGGTGATCCGCACCTGGGCGCGTTCGGCCTCGGCGAGCACGGTCCTGGCGATGGCGGGGTCGCCCTGGCCGTGGAAGGTGAGGGCGACGCGCGCGCGGTCGCGGGGGCCGTGGTCGATCTGCACGGGCCGGCCGGGGAAGCGGCGCGGGGCGGGGGCGGGCGCGGGGGCACCGGCGGTTCCGGCCGGCTTCTTGGGGGCGGGGTGGGTGAGGGTCTTCGCCGAGGTCCCGGCGGCGTCCCGGTCCCCGCAACCGGTGGCGAGGGCGGCGGCGAGGGCGGCCCCGGCTCCTGCGCGCAGGGCGCTGCGGCGGTGCACCGGGGTGTCGGAGACGTTCATGTGCAGAACAGTAAGTGCGTAATGTCAGGAAAATTACAATTGACCCTGTTCCCTGCTCCCGCAGGTCACACGGATGCGCGCCGCGAACCCCCTCGGCGTTCGATGAATCACCCGCGGAAGCTCCTGAATGCTCATAGATTTCCAGGCAAGTGACCCAGCCCACCTATGATTCATCGCGACAATATCCAGATACATTACTTAATGGGCGTTTTGCGGCTTTGGCGATGGGGTCGTCCGTCTGCCATAGTCGGTGACACGACCCCCATTGACCCGGGCCGGGTCGTCATCAGCGGCCGTGAACACACCCCCCATTTCACGGCCCCCCACACAGCAGCTCCCGCAAGCGCCGCACGACGGCCGACCCGGGGGCTTCTGTGCATCCGGGGCACGTGCCCGGGGTGCGTGCCCGGGGGGGCACATCCGGGGGGTGCATCCGGGGCGTCGTCAGCGGTCGGAGATCCTCATCTCGAACCAGGTGGTCTTGCCGCGCGGCAGCAGGTCCACGCCCCACCGGTCGGAGAGCTTGTCGACGAGGAAGAGCCCCCGCCCGCTGATGTCCATCTCCTGTACGGGCATGAGGCACGGCAGCCCGCGCGAGGGGTCGCGCACCTCGATCCTGATCCAGCCGCGACGACGCAGCATCCGCAGACCGAAGACCCTGGCACCGGTGTGCCGCACAGCGTTCCCGACGAGTTCCGACACGAGCAGAACGGCGTGTTCGGCGGTCTGCGGGGAGAGCGCCCACTGGCGCAGCACCACACACGAGGTGAGCCGGCGCGCGGTGGCGGCGGACTCCGGGCGGGAGGGCAGCCGCACTTCGTCCTCCGTCGGATTCCCGAACAACTCCAGCGCCTTGAACGCCTGTTCGTCCTCGACGGTCGGCATCCCCCGTGCCGCTGTCGCGCCGCTGCGCTGTCGCGGCTGCTCCACACCCTCCAGGCCCGCCATGGACACCATCATGGCCGCACGGCGGGCACTCCGGGGCCGTTCCGCGGGAATCCCTGACCCGGAATCAGCAATTCCGTGGTGGTCTACCGGCATATGCCACTGGCAGAATGCCCCCGTCCGCACCCCCGCCGACCTGCACGGACATCCCGTCCGAACGGGTTTGCCAGGACGGGCGGCACGCTGAGCCTTAAGGTTGTCTTAAGGCTCAGCTAATCCGCCCGCACGGATGAACGCGCCTTGATCTGTTCCCAACTATCGTTCGGTCAGAGGAATTTGGCCTTGCCCGGTCCGTCCTCCACAAAGCTGCGCATACCGCGCTCCCGGTCCTCCGTGGCGAACAGTCCGGCGAACCAGGTCCGTTCGATCGTGAGGCCGGAATCAATGTCGGTCTCCAGTCCGGCGTCGACGGCTTCCTTGGCCGCGCGCAGCGCGAGCGCCGGGCCCTTGGCCAGCTTCGCGGCCCAGGCGTGCGCCTGCTCGTACACCTCGGCCGCGGGCACCACACGGTCCACCAGGCCCATGGTGAGAGCTTCCTCGGCCTTCACATGGCGGCCGGTGAAGATCAGGTCCTTGGCCTTGGACGGGCCCACCAGACGAGCGAGCCGCTGGGTGCCGCCGGCGCCCGGGATCAGGCCGAGCATGATCTCCGGCTGTCCCAGCTTGGCGTTGTCGCCGACGATCCGGAAGTCGGCGCAGAGTGCCAGCTCGCAGCCGCCGCCGAGCGCATAGCCGGTGACGGCGGCGACAACGGGCTTGGGGATCCTGGCCACGGCGGTGAAGGAGTCCTGCAGCGCCTTGGAGCGTACGACCATGGCCGGGTGGTCCATCGCCTGCATCTCCTTGATGTCCGCGCCGGCCGCGAACACCTTCTCCCCGCCGTAGAGGACCACAGCGCGTACGTCGTCGCGCCCGGAGGCCTCCTCGGCCAGCTCGCGGAGCCGGTCCTGGGTCGCGACGTCCAGGGCGTTCATCGGCGGCCGGTCCAGCCGGATCGTGCCGACGCCGCCGCTTACTTCGAGGGTTACGGTCATGGGAGGCAGGTTAGACCGGCCGACGCGCGGGGGCGGAAGAAGGCCCCCGCGGCGCCGGCCCCTGACTCCTCGGCGCCGGCCCTCGGCTAGCCCTCGACCCAGCCGTGGTTCTTGGCGAACTGCAACAGCGCCTGACGCACCTGGAGGATGTTCTCCGCGGTGAGTGAGGGAGCCGATTCCAGCAGTACTTCCGTGACGTCCCGCACGTACTCCTGCGAGTTGAGCACATCGCACAACACGTCGTCACCGTCGGCCGCCTGCCTGGCCGGGAACTCGGACCTGGCCGGGAAAGCGGCCGCCGGCGCTGCGGCCGGCCCACTGCCGTTACCGGCGGCGAGCTGCACCGAGGACGCCTTCAGACCCCGGTCGCCCTGCTCGATCTCGAACTCGACCACCAGACCGGGCCGCAGGGACGTCTCCGGAATACGGAGGTCGTTCACGTGCAGGAAGACGTCCTCGCCTCCGTGGTCGGGGGCGATGAACCCATAGCCCTTTGCGCTGTCGAACCGCACCACACGACCGATGACCATCAAAACCACTCCTCAACGAAACCCGAACCCGGACCCATGCCCGGGTCACCACTGCCGCGACAGGCGATCCGGACCTCGTACACAACTCCGGACACGCCCTGCGACTACCTTGCCACTGCAACCCGGATATCACTGCCTCAACGGTGACACCGGGCCCTGCCGGTCGGCGGCACCACGTGCCGCCGGCCTTCTCCACGCAGCCTACGGCCTGTGGGACGGAGCGGGGTCTCCCGGCCCACCCGCAGGCGGTGGGGCCACCTCGTCGAGGAACGCCCGCATCACCTGCCGGAAGTGCTCCGGCTCCTCGAGGTGCGGCAGGTGGCTGGACTCCTCGAATATCTCCCAGCGCGCTCCCGGAATGAGGTCCTGGAACGGTTGTACCGTCGCGGGAGTGGCCTCGTCATGGCGCCCGGATATCAGCAGAGTGGGCACGTCGACATCGGGGCAGAGGTCGATGACCGACCAGTCGCGCAGGGTGCCGTTCACGTGGAACTCGCTGGGGCCGTTCATCGCGTAGTAGACGGTGGGGTCGTTGTACACCTCGTAGAACGACGCCAGGTAGTCACGGGGCCAGGGCGTGAGGCGGCAGACGTGCCGCTCGTAGAACGTGCGCATGGCCGTGTGGTACTCGTCCGTCTCGGTGGTTCCGGCGGCCTCGTGGCGGAGCAGGGTGTCGTTGACGCCGGGCGGGAGCTGGTCCCGGAGGATCTTGGCCTCCTGGAGCCAGAGCGGGTAGGAGGCCGGCGAGTTGGCGATGACCAGGCCGCGCAGACCGGCCGGGCGTGCCGCAGCGTGGTGCGTGATGAGCATGCCGCCCCAGGACTGGCCGAACAGCACGTAGTCGTCGGCGATGCCGAGACCGGTGAGTAGGTTGTCGAGCTCGGCGGCGAACAGGTCCACCGTCCAGAACTCCGCATCCCGGTCGGGCAGATGGGTCGAGCCGCCGTTCCCGATCTGGTCGTAGTGCACGACGGACCAGCCGTCTTCGGCGAGGTCGGAGAGGTTCTGCAGGTAGTCGTGGGTGGATCCCGGACCTCCGTGCACGACGACGAGCGTGGGCCGGTCGGAGCGAAGGTCGCCCGTCACCCGGTACCACGTCTCGTGCTCGCCGAACGGCAGGGTCCCCTTCTTGCTGGGTGCCACGGTCACGTCACTTCGCCTCGCTTCGGTTCGTTGGCATCGTTCGGTTCGTTCGCATCGTTCGGTTCGTTCGCATCGTTCGGTTCGTTCGGCTCGTTCGGTTCGTTCGGTTCGTTCGCATGCTTCGTCCGCTTCGTTTCGTCACGCCGCCTTTTTGCGGGTGGGGCGTGTGGGCGGGCCATGGGCTCTGCGGCTGCGGCTGCGGCTGCGGCTGCGGCTGCGGCTGCGGCTGCGGTCAGGCTCCGGTCGGCGTCCCGTTGGATTCCAGCCACTCGTCAATGACGTGCGCGGTCTCCTCGGCTCGGTCCTCGACGAGCGTGAAGTGGTTGGCGCTCACGGTCCGCAGGGTGTGGGCGGTCTCCCACGGCTCGGCACGACCGCTGACCAGCTCGGGGGACGGGTCGTCCCCGTTCGGTACGAAGGACTGGGTGCACTGCACGAAGAGCACCGGGGCCTCGACGGGAGGGAGCGGGAGCTGGGGGACGAGTTCCACCCAGCGGCCCATCGCGGAGAGCCTGCTGCTGTCGAAACTGCCGAACACCGCTTCCTTGTCGAACATGCCGAGTGCGAGGCCGTCGAGGGGGACACCGTCACTTCCGCCGTCGTGCACGGCGAAGGTGTCCAGCAGGATGACGCCCGCAGGACGGACCCCGCATTCCTGTTCCAGGTACCCGGCGGTGGCGTAGGCGAGGGTGCCTCCGGACGAATAGCCGAGCAGGACGAACGGCTTGCCGTCAGCCGCGGTCAGGACGCTCCGGGCAAGCGCCTGGACGGCCGCGGTGGCGGATGTGGGCAGACTCTCCCCTGCGAGGAATCCGGGGACGGGCAGTGCGGATATCTTGTGCCTGCCTCCGAAGTGGGAGACGAGCCGCGCGTGCTGATGGACACCGCCGGTGGCCATCGGCGTGCTGAGGCAGATGAGATGCGGCCCCTCGGCAGCGTCCGTGAGACGGACCGCGGCGGGCAACCGGTCGATCTCGTCCACCGATCCGAAGCCCGGCCTGACGTCGGCAGCCGCCTGAAGAAGCGCGAACCCCTTGTCCGCCCGGCCGGAGACGACGGCGGAGTGGAACAGGTCACGGAGAGTCTCGGGCGGCCTGCCCGCAGAAGAGACCTCGGCCCTCCCCGTCACGGCCCCGCTCTCCGCGCCGTCGAGCCCATCGGACGATCGGGCTCCGGCCGCACTCACCTCGTCGGTTCCGTCGGGTGTGAGCGGCCCTGCGGCCAGGAGGTCCGTACGCAGCAGCCGGGCGAGCTCGGCCGGACTCTTGCTGTCGAAGACCACCATCGGAGCAAGCCGCAGTCCGGTGTCCTTCATCAGGGCGTTACGGAGTTCCATCGCGCTCAGGGAGTCGAACCCGGTCTCCAGGAAGTCGCGTTCCGCGTCGAGGGCGTCCGCGCTGCTGTGGCCGAGAAGCGCGGCGGCCCGCTCCAGGACGAGCGTCCTGAGGAGGGTCTCCTGCCCTTCCTGATCGGCCTGCGCGAACCGCTGCCGCAGAGACGTCGCGTCCGGCTTGGAGACGGCACTGCGCCTCTTGGTGGTGTGGGCGAGGTCGCGCAGGAGTGCGGGAATGGTGTCCGTACGCGCACGGAGCGCCGCCACATCGATCGGCAACGGAACCAATGCCGCCCGACCCGAAGCCAGACCCGCATCGAACAACGCCAGACCCTGCACCGGATCCAACGCCGGCAACCCCTGACGCCGCATCCGCTCCAGATC
>NZ_JBHXUW010000049.1:32950-63987 GCF_042672475.1 Streptomyces sp. NPDC127177 | reverse complement strand
GGGGCGGGCCCCGCCGGTCCGGCCCCGCGGACCTAACGCCAGCGGCTGACCTCGACGTTCTCCAGGACACCGAGCGCGTCCGGCACCAGGATGGCCGCGGAGTAGTAGGCCGTCACGAGGTAGGAGATGATCGCCTGCTCGTCGATGCCCATGAAGCGGACCGACAGGCTGGGCTCGATCTCGTCCGGGATGCCCGTCTGCTGGAGTCCGACGACACCCTGTTCGGCCTCACCGGTCCTCATGCAGATGATCGAGGTGGTGCGGGCGTCACTCACCGGGATCTTGTTGGACGGGAAGATCGGTACCCCGCGCCAGGCCGGCACATGGTGTCCGCCGACGTCCACGCTCTCCGGGACCAGACCGCGCTTGCTGCACTCCCGGCCGAAGGCGGCGATGGCGCGCGGGTGTGCGAGGAACAGCTTCGATCCGCGGCGGCGCGACAGCAGTTCGTCCATGTCGTCGGGGCCGGGGACCCCGTCGTGCGGCTGGAGCCGCTGGCCGTAGTCACAGTTGTTGAGGAGACCGAACTCGCGGTTGTTGATCAGCTCGTGCTCCTGGCGCTCGCGCAGCGCCTCGACCGTGAGCCGCAACTGCTGCTCGGTCTGGTTCATCGGCTGGTTGTAGAGGTCGGCGACCCGGCTGTGGACCTTCAGCACGGTCTGCGCGACGCTGAGTTCGTACTCGCGCGGCGCGGAGTCGTAGTCGACGTACGTGTGCGGGACGACGGCTTCACCGACATGGCCGGCGGACAGGTCGATCTCCGCCTCGCCGTACTTGTTGGTCCGCTGGTGCGGGATGGCAAGGAGCCCGGCGAGGTGGGCGCGCAGCGACTCGGACCGTTCGGCGAGGTTGAGTACGTCCGCCCGCCGCAGTGTCAGTACCGTGCACGCGGTGACGGCGCGGGCCGTGTACTCCCAGAGGGCGTCGCCCTCGATGAGGGAGTGGTCACCGAAGTAGGCCCCGTCGGCATGCACCCCGAGCACCGTCTCGTCCCCGTAGGGGCCGGTGCCGATCTTCTCGACCTTTCCGTGCGCCAGCAGGAAGACACGGTCCGCCGCCTCACCGGCCGTGGCCAGGAGCTGGCCGGCGGGAATGTCGCGCTGCTCGCACCTGCGGGCCAGTTCGGCGAGCGCCTCCTCGTCCCCGAAGTCCCTCAGGGCGGGCAGCTCGCCGAGCTCGGCGGGGATGACCGCGACCCGGTCCCCGGTCTGTACGAAGGTCACCCGGCCGTCGCCGACCGAGTAGCTCAGCCTGCGGTTGACCCGGTATGTGCCGCCCTGCACCTGGACCCAAGGGAGCATCTTCAGAAGCCACCGTGAGGTGATCTCCTGCATCTGCGGAGCGGACTTGGTGGTCGTCGCGAGGTTCCGCGCGGCTGCCGTGCCAAGACTCTGCTGCGGCGGCACCTGCACGTTCTGAACCTCTTCACCAACGGACATCTGACGTCCTCTCGATCATCGGCTGACCTGCGAGAAGAAGCCTTTCAGCAGGGGACTCAGTGCGCCATTACACAAAAGAGTGTGACTAATCGGGCTTTGGGCTGGGCACAACGCTGCGCGATGCCTGTGGACCGCCTTAATTTGCATCTTGGATACCAATTACCTACGGTGACGGCCATGCGGCTGACCAGATTCACCGACGTGGCGCTGCGCGTGCTGATGCGCCTCACCGTCGTGACGAACGAGGATCCGCCGACCACCCGCGAGGTGGCGGCGACCATGGAAGTCCCGTACTCCCACGTCGCGAAGGTCGTGGCCCGGCTCCAGCACCTCGGCCTGGTCGAGGCGCGGCGAGGCCGCGGTGGCGGGCTCACCCTTGCCGCGGGGGCACGGTCGACCTCGGTCGGCGGGCTGGTCCGCGAACTGGAAGGCCCCGGCGACGTCGTCGAATGCGAGGGCACCGCCCCCTGCCCGCTGCGGTCGGCGTGCCGGCTGCGCAGCGCCCTGCGCGATGCGGCGGAGGCCTTCTACGCCTCGCTCGACCCCATCACCGTCGCCGGACTCGTCGCCTCCCCCACCGGACCGCTCCTCATCGGCATCAGCAGCGGACGCCCGCCTGGCGACTGACCTCCACACCCGCCGACCCCACGGACCCACCACCCGCCGGCCTCACGACCCCACCACCCGCCGACCCCACGGCCTGCCCTCCGCTCCGCCTTCACCCTGCCAATAAATACGCATCTCAGATGCCAATTCAAAACCGAGGAGTCCCGATGCTCTCCGAGACGTCGACCGCCACAGTCCGCGCCACCCTCCCCGCCGTCGGCGCGGCCGTCGCAGACATCGCGGATCTCTTCTACCGCAAGCTGTTCGACGCCCACCCCGAGCTGTTGCGCGACCTGTTCAACCGAGGCAACCAGGCCTCCGGCGTCCAGCGCCAGGCGCTCGCCGGCTCCATAGCCGCGTTCGCGACGCACCTGGTCGAGCACCCGGACACCCGCCCCGACGTCATGCTCGGCCGCATCGCCCACAAGCACGCCTCGCTCGGTATCACCGCCGCCCAGTACGACGTCGTGCACACCCACCTGTTCGCCGCCATCGCCGAGGTGCTCGGCGATGCCGTGACACCGGAGGTCGCCGCGGCCTGGGACGAGGTCTACTGGCTGATGGCCAATGCTCTGATCGCCATCGAGGAGCGGCTGTACGCGCAGCAGGGCATCGTGGCCGGTGACGTCTGGCGCGACTGGGAAGTGGTGTCCCGGACCGAGGACACCGAGGACGTCGCCACGTTCCGGCTCCGCCCCGCCGACGGTGCGCCCGCACCGGCCTTCCACCCCGGCCAGTACGTCTCTGTGCAGGTCGAACTCCCGGACGGCGCACGCCAGATACGCCAGTACAGCCTGTCATCGGCTCCCGGCTCCACGCTCCGCTCGATCACCGTCAAGCGGGTGCGCGGCGGCGACTCGCCCGAGGGCGAGGTCTCACGGCGACTGCACGAGCGGGTCCGGTCCGGCGACCGGCTGCGGGTGTCGGCCCCGTACGGCGACCTCGTACTGAAGTCCGCCGACGCCCCGCTCCTGCTCGCCTCCGCGGGCATCGGCTGCACCCCGATGCTCTCGATGCTGGAGCACCTCGTGAACGACGGTCACCGCACCCCGGTCACCGTCGTGCACGGCGACCGCTCCCCCGGCACCCACGCCCTGCGCGCCGACCACGCCCAGCTCACCGGCAAACTCCCCGACGCCGCGGCGCACTTCTGGTACGAGGACCCCGAGCCCGGCCACCCCGCGAACCGCACCGGGCAGGTCGACCTGACCGGCGTCGTCGTCCCGTCCGGCACCCACGCCTACCTCTGCGGCCCGCTGCCCTTCATGCGGTCCGTGCGCACCCAGCTCCTCGCCAAGGGCGTCCCGGCATCCGACATCCACTACGAGGTGTTCGGCCCCGACCTGTGGCTCGCCCGGAGCTGAACCGGACCCCGCAACGGCGGAATTGACCGGATCGGCTCGCACGCCGTCCGAACAGGGACATGCGAACGGCCACCGACTGGTCAGGGGCACGGTTTGCCGGGTAGAAGCGCTGTACGGACATACTCCCCACACGCAGAAGGAGTTCGGCCATGTCCTCACCCATGTCCGCGAGCAGCTTCCTCGCCGCCCTGAAGGACGAGGGGCTCACCGTCGTCCAGGTCGGCGACTGGCGCACCCACAACCGCAACAGCCAAGGCGAATGGGGCCCGGTCAACGGCGTGGTGATCCACCACACCGCCACCAAGGGCACCGACGCCACCGTCCGTGTCTGCCGCGACGGCCACAGCGACCTGCCGGGGCCGCTGTGCCACGGGGTCATCGCCAAGGACGGCAGTGTCCACCTCGTCGGCTACGGCCGGGCCAATCACGCCGGCCTCGGCGACGACGACGTCCTGCGCGCCGTCATCGCCGAGAAGAGCCTGCCGTCGGACAACGAGGCCAACACCGACGGAAACCGGCACTTCTACGGCTTCGAGTGCGAGAACCTCGGCGACGGCGAGGACCCCTGGCCGGACGCCCAGCTCGAAGCCATCGAGAAGGCCGCCGCCGCGATCTGCCGCCACCACGGCTGGACCTCCAAGTCCGTCATCGGACACCTGGAGTGGCAGCCGGGGAAGGTGGACCCGCGCGGTTTCACGATGGACTCCATGCGGGCCCGGATCCACGACCGCCTGAAGTAACGCCTTTCGGCCGGATCATGGCCGTCCCCGTGAGGCCGGCCCGATCCGGACCGAAGGCCCGGACCCGGCGGAAGGCCCGGACCCGTCAGCCGGCCCCGGTCGGATCCACAATGGGGACATGCCCGCCACACCACCCGGTCCGCCCGGCCTCTCCCGGCTGCAGCCGGTGCTTCCCTCACCCCTGCGGCCGCTCGATGACGACCGCTTCGCCCGGCACGGCGTACGGCTGCTCCTCAAGCGCGACGACCTGATCCACCCGGATCTGCCGGGCAACAAGTGGCGCAAGCTCGCCCCGAACCTGCTCGCCGCCGCCGGGCGCCCCGTGCTGACGTTCGGCGGGGCCTACTCCAACCACCTGCGGGCCACGGCCGCCGCGGGCCGGCTGCTGGGCTTCCGTACGGTCGGCGTCGTCCGCGGCGACGAGCTGGCCCACCGGCCGCTCAACCCCTCGCTCGCACAGTGCGCCGCCGACGGCATGCGGCTGCACTTCGTGGACCGCGAGACCTACCGCGCCAAGACCGATCCAAAGGTCCTGGCCGGGCTGCTGAGCGCCCACGGGGAGTGCGAGGTCATCCCGGAGGGCGGCAGCAACGCCCTGGCCGCACAGGGCTGCACAGAGCTCGGCCGTGAGCTGCGCGGCCGGGCCGACGTGGCCGCGGTGGCCTGCGGGACCGGAGGCACCCTCGCCGGTCTCGCCGCCGGCCTCGCACCGGGACAGCGCGCCCTCGGCGTCCCGGTCCTGCGCGGCGGCTTCCTGGGGGAAGCGGTGCGCGACCTCCAGCGCGAGGCGTTCGGCGGGCCGGCCGGCACCTGGTCCCTGGACGAACGCTTCCACTTCGGCGGCTACGCCCGCACCAATGACGCCCTGCACGCCTTCGCGGAGGACTTCGAGGACCGGCACGGACTGCCGGTCGAGCGGCTCTATGTGGCCAAACTCCTGTACGCGCTCACCGCACTGGCCGGGGAGGGCGCGTTCCCCGCCGGTGCCTCGGTCGTCGCCGTGGTCACCGGACGGCCTGATCGCGCGGAGCCGTCCGGCACCCCTCAGTCGGCCTCCTCCCGGTAGGCCGCCGCCTCCTCCAGGTCGAGGCGCCTGAGCAGGGTGCGCATCATCTCGTCGTCGATGCTCCGCTCGTCCCGCAGCCGTACGAACACCTCGCGCTCGGCCTCGATCATCTCGCCGGCCAGCCGCCGGTAGGTCTCGTCCGCCGACTCCCCCGTCACCGGGTTCGCCGCCCCCAGCCTCTCCCACACGGCGTTGCGGCGGCGCTCCAGGACGGTGCGCAGCCGGTCGGTGAGCGGCTGGGGCAGCCGGTTGCGCTCGTCTGCGAGCAGCCCCTCAAGCCGCGCCTCGGCGGCCGTGGACGCCTCGTTCTGCGCCTGCGCCTCGGCGAGCGTCTCGGCCTGCCGGTCGCGCCCCGGAAGTCTCAGGACGCGCACCAGGAGCGGCAGCGTGAGCCCCTGGATGACCAGGGTGCCGATGACCGTGGTGAACGTCAGGAAGAGCACCAGGTTGCGGGCCGGGAAGTCCGTGCCGTCGGACGTGACCATCGGGATGGAGAAGGCGATGGCGAGCGAGACGACCCCGCGCATCCCGGCCCAGCCGACGATCAGCGGCGCGGTCCAGTCGGTCTCGGGTTCCCGCTCCCGGATCCGTTTCGAGAGCCACCGGGGCAGATAGGTCGCCGGATAGACCCAGATGAACCGGACCACGACGACCGCCAGGAACACCGCCACCCCGTACCAGAGGGCCTCCCCGACGGCGTACGTGCCGAGCCCCTTCAGTACGAAGGGCAGCTGGAGGCCGATCAGCGCGAAGACGGCGGACTCCAGGACGAAGGCGACCATCTTCCAGACGGCCGCCTCCTGGAGCCTGGTCGCGAAGTCGACCTGCCAGGAGCGGTGGCCCAGGTAGAGCGCCACGACGACCACCGCGAGCACCCCCGACGCGTGCACGCGTTCGGCCGCCGCGTACGCCACGAAGGGGATCAGGAGCGACAGGGTGTTCTGGAGCAGCGCCTCCTTGAGGTGGGTGCGCAGCCAGTGCAGCGGCACCATGAGGACCAGGCCGACGCCGACACCCCCGACCGCCGCGAGGAAGAACTCCCCGATTCCGGCGCCCCAGCTCATCCCCTCGCCCACGGCCGCTGCGAGCGCCACCTTGTACGCGGTGATCGCGGTGGCGTCGTTCACCAGGGACTCGCCCTGGAGGATCGTGGTGACCCGGGCGGGCAGACCGACCCGCCGGGCGATCGCCGCGGCCGTGACGGCGTCCGGCGGGGCGATCACGGCACCCAGCACCAGCGCGGCGGTGAGCGGCAGATCGGGCACCAGCCGGTAGGCCAGCCAGCCGACCGCGACCGTCGCGAACAGCACATAGCCCACGGAAAGCAGGGCGACGGGCCGCAGATTGGCCCGCAGGTCGAGGTACGAGCTGTCGACGGCGGCCGTGTAGAGCAGCGGTGGCAGCAGGAGCGGCAGCACGATGTGCGCGTCCAGGGTGTACGTCGGCACGCCCGGCACGTACGAGCCGATCAGCCCCATGGCCACCAGCAACAGCGGGGCAGGCACCGGCGTGCGGCGGGCCAGTCCGGCCATCGCCGCGCTGGCCGCGACCAGTGCCACCAGTGGCAATGCGTCCATCTCACGGTCCTCGCATCCGTCGTAACCTGACAATCATGAGTGAGTGCCCGCACGTATCAGACCTGCCGCGCCCCGAGCCCGCACCCCTCAGCGAGACCTGTCTCGAATGCCGGGCAACGGGCACCCACCCCGTACAGCTGCGACTCTGCCTGGTCTGTGGTTATGTCGGCTGCTGCGATTCGTCACCCATGCAGCACGCCACGACTCACTTCAAGGAGACCGGTCATCCGGTGATGCGAAGCTTCGAACCCGACGAAAGCTGGCGCTGGTGCTACGAGGACGGTTCGATCGTCTGACGTCTGGGTACGTCAAACCGGCGCCTGTTGTTCGTAATTGACCGCCGCAGACCCCTAGCCACTGTCTGTACTCATGGGCTTACCATGAGTGACAGTCATGGGACGGGTTTCGGCGACACGGCATCATGGATCGCGATAGCGTCGCCGGACCAAGAACCGAAGACGTACCGCATGGCTCCGGGGCACCCTTCCCGGATCCACGAATGAGTTTGTGCCACCTTGGAGGTGAGGGTGTCCCAGATCGCAGGCGAGCCCGGGAATCAGGACTTCGTAGAGGTCCGGCTGCCCGCTGCGGGTGCCTACCTGTCCGTGCTGCGTACGGCCACGGCCGGTCTCGCAGCGCGCTTGGACTTCACTCTCGACGAGATCGAGGATCTTCGCATCGCGGTCGACGAGGCCTGCGCGATCCTGCTTCAGCAGGCCGTGCCCGGTTCCGTCCTCAGCTGCGTCTTCCGTCTCGTCGACGATTCTCTCGAGGTGACGGTTTCGGCCCCCACGACGGACGGGCGTGCCCCGGAGCGCGACACCTTCGCCTGGACGGTGCTCTCCGCACTGGCCGGAAAGGTCGACTCCACGGTCGCCGATGACCGGACGGTCAGCATCAGCCTGTACAAACAGCGCGGCGCGGGACCCGGGCCGGCGTGAGCAACGGGAACGGGGACGGTCCTGTGCGGGACGAAACGATCCGACCAGGGGTGGTGCGCCCAGCAGGCATCCCGGAGCAGCAGGCCCTGCCTCATCCGGTGGACGGGGCGGACCTGCCCCGTGCGGTGGACGGGGCGGACGGGCCCGCTGGCCGTACGGTCGTGGTGGAGCAGTCGCAGGCGGAGCGGGCAGGCCAGATGAGCGAGCACGGACACCACGATCCACACGACCGCAGCGGGGCGCGGGCGCTCTTCATCGAGCTGGGCAGACTCCCCGGCGGATCGGCCGAGAAGGCCGAGCTGCGCAACCGCCTGGTGCGGATGCATCTGCCGCTCGTGGAGCACCTGGCCCGCCGCTTCCGCAACCGCGGCGAGCCGCTGGACGATCTGACGCAGGTCGCCACCATCGGCCTGATCAAATCGGTGGACCGGTTCGATCCGGATCGGGGTGTCGAGTTCTCGACGTACGCCACACCCACGGTCGTCGGCGAGATCAAGCGCCATTTCCGTGACAAGGGCTGGGCGGTGCGGGTACCGCGCCGCCTCCAGGAACTGCGGCTCTCGCTGACCACGGCGACCGCGGAGCTCTCCCAGCAGCACGGCCGCTCGCCCACGGTGCACGAACTGGCCGAGCGGCTCGGCATTTCCGAGGAAGAGGTCCTGGAGGGCCTGGAATCGGCCAACGCCTACAGCACGCTCTCGCTGGACGTGCCCGACACGGACGACGAGTCCCCCGCGGTCGCGGACACACTCGGCTCCGAGGACGAGGCGCTGGAGGGGGTCGAGTACCGGGAGTCGCTCAAGCCGCTCCTGGAGGACCTGCCGCCGCGGGAGAAGCGGATTCTGTTGCTCCGGTTCTTCGGCAACATGACCCAGTCGCAGATCGCGCAGGAGGTCGGCATCTCGCAGATGCACGTCTCGCGGCTGCTGGCGCGCACCCTCGCGCAGCTGCGCGAGCGGCTGCTCGTCGAGGAGTAGCCGGAAGGCCCGGTACCGCCGGGTCACCGGCGGCTCTCACGTACCCAGGGCCTCGCACCCACCCGCGGACCCGTCCGTGCGTCAGGCGTCGGTGTCCGTGTCGGGCGCCGCTCCCGGCCGCCGGATGCCGAGGGCTTCGATCGTCGTCGGCCTGGCCAGCTGGTACAGCGCGGTCAGCGACACCGCCGCGAGGACGATCCCGGCCGGGATCAGCACACCGTGGGACCGCAGCAGCGTCCAAGCCACCGGCAGCGCGATGATCTGGGTGATGAGGGCCGGGCCGCGGCTCCAACTGCGCCGCCGCAGCAGTCCACGAGCGGCGAACAGCGGGATCAGCCCGAGCGCGATGAGCGTCAGACCGCCCATTTCGGCCTGTTGCGGGCTGTCGGGCCGGCCGAGCAGCCCCATGACCAGCATGTAGATCCCACCGATGACCAGGGCCGCACCCTCGACTGCGTTGAGTCCGGCCACGAGCGTGATCCTGGCCGGCTTCGGTGGCTCGGCCAGAGGCATCGACGAGGGCGCGTTCTCCTGAGTACTCACCCTTGCAGATTGGCATCCCGGGCCCGCGAAAGTGAAGCCGGGGTCGCCGCGCCACCCGGACACGCCGGCCTCCGTCGCCCCACCGCTCCCGGACCGTCACCGTGCGTGAAGGCCACCGGGTAGGACTTCAGGCCAATACCCCGCGGTAGGTACTCTGGCGGAATGCGCGCACTTCTTGTGGTCAATCCAGCTGCCACCACCACCAGTGCGCGGACCCGTGACGTGCTCATCCACGCACTGGCGAGCGAGATGAAGCTGGAGGCCGTGACCACCGAGTACCGGGGGCACGGCCGCGATCTGGCCCGTCGGGCGGCCGACAGCGACGACATAGATCTCGTGGTGGCACTCGGCGGTGACGGCACGGTCAACGAGGTCGTGAACGGCCTGCTGCACAACGGCCCCGACATCGACAACCTGCCGAAACTCGCCGTGGTTCCCGGCGGCTCCACCAATGTCTTCGCCCGCGCGCTCGGTCTGCCCAACGACGCCGTCGAGGCGACCGGCGCCATTCTGGACGCGCTCGCCAACCGCACGGAGCGCACCGTCGGCCTCGGCCTGGCGGCCGGTACGCCGGGCACGGAGGACGAATCCGTGCCGGAGCGCTGGTTCACCTTCTGCGCCGGCCTCGGATTCGACGCCGGAGTCATCGGCCGGGTCGAACAGCAGCGGGAACAGGGCAAGCGGTCGACCCATGCGCTCTACGTCCGCCAGGTGCTCCGCCAGTTCCTGGAGGAACCGCGCCGGCGGAACGGAATGATCACGCTCGACGTGCCCGGCCAGGACCCGGTCACCGATCTCGCGCTCTCCATAATCTGCAATACGGCGCCCTGGACCTACCTGGGCAATCGCCCGATGTACGCCTCCCCCAAGGCCTCGTTCGACACCGCCCTGGACGTCCTCGGCCTCCAGCGGCTGTCGACGGCGGCGGTCACCCGCTACGCCACCCAGCTGCTCACTTCCAGCCCCGAAAAGGGTCCGCGCGGCAAGCACGCGGTTTCACGGCACGACCTCACGGACTTCACCTTGCATTCAAAGGCTCCACTCCCCTTCCAGATGGACGGTGACCACCTGGGACTGCGTAGAAGTGTGACGTTCACAGGCGTACGCCGTGCACTGCGTGTGATTGTGTGAGTGGAAGGGACCAAAGTCCTTTAACTCGAACGTTTGGACTGGCTTCCACCCTCTAGAAGTACGGCTGTGACGGAGCCGACACCGAGGAATCAAAAAAAACTTTCCTGAAGGGGTTGTATCCGTCGCCGAGGTTTGCGAATCTCTACATGGCGATCGGGACGGCCCGCAACAACGGCCTCCACTGAGAGCCAGAACCCCTCCTCACTTCACAGGACCACATCCAGTTCACCTGGACGTAGGCCCGGCACTTGCGGGGGGATTCGTGAAAGCGTTCACATTCACAAGCCACAGTTACGTAATACCAAGGAGAGGTAGCAGCCATGGACTGGCGTCACAACGCCGTTTGTCGTGAGGAAGACCCGGAGCTGTTCTTCCCCATCGGCAACACCGGTCCTGCGCTGCTGCAGATCGAGGAAGCCAAGGCCGTCTGCCGTCGCTGCCCCGTCATGGAGCAGTGCCTGCAGTGGGCGCTCGAGTCCGGCCAGGACTCCGGCGTCTGGGGTGGCCTCAGCGAGGACGAGCGCCGCGCAATGAAGCGCCGCGCCGCTCGCAACCGGGCGCGCAACGCAAGCGCCTGATCGACGCCACCGCTACGAACCTGAGCCAGGCGGCGCGTACAGAGCGTACGCATCACCCCGCCCTCCCCCGAGTCGCAGCGCGCAGTACCCCCGAAGCGCATGCTTGACCAGGAAGCCCGGACCGTTACCAACGGTCCGGGCTTCCTGCTGTGCCTGGCCTTCCGCCCGCCGCCGTCCGGGCACGTACCCGTGCTACTTGTCGGTGCGGACCGGGATGTCGAGGATCACCTGAGTACCGCGCTCGGGCGCGGGCACCATACCGAACGTCCCGCTCAACTCGCCCTCCACCAGCGTCCGCACGATCTGGAGCCCCAGATTGCCGGCGCGCTGCGGGTCGAACCCCTCGGGCAGACCGCGGCCGTCGTCCTGAACGGTGATCAGCAGCCGCCCCTCGGTGGGCGAACCGCCGCGTACCGCAGAGACCTCCACCGTGCCGGACTCCGCGACGCCGAAGGCGTGTTCCAGCGCGTTCTGCAGCACCTCGGTGAGGACCATCGCCAGCGGGGTGGCCACTTCGGCGTCGAGGATGCCGAACCGTCCCGTACGGCGGCAGGTGACCTTGCCCGGCGAGATCTCCGCGACCATGGCGATGACCCGGTCGGCGATCTCGTCGAACTCCACCCGCTCGTCCAGATTCTGGGACAGCGTCTCATGCACGATGGCGATCGAACCGACGCGCCGCACCGCCTCGTTGAGCGCCTCGCGGCCCTGCTCGGAATCCATCCGACGGGCCTGCAGCCGCAACAGGGCAGCGACCGTCTGGAGGTTGTTCTTCACCCGGTGGTGGATCTCCCGGATGGTGGCGTCCTTGGTGATCAACTCACGTTCGCGGCGGCGCAGTTCCGTGACGTCGCGGAGCAGGACCAGGGAGCCGATCCGGACGCCCTTGGGCTTGAGCGGGATCGCCCGGAGCTGGATCACACCGCCCGTGCACTCGACCTCGAACTCACGGGGCGCGTAACCGCTGGCGAGTTTGACCAGGGCCTCGTCCACCGGCCCCCTGGACGGCGCGAGTTCGGCCGTGATCCCGCCGAGGTGCTGTCCGACCAGGTCGGAGGCCAGGCCGAGACGGTGGTAGGCGGAGAGGCCGTTGGGGCTGGCGTACTGGACGACGCCGTCGGCATCGAGCCGGACCAGTCCGTCACCGACCCGCGGCGAAGCGTCCATGTCGACCTGCTGGCCGGGGAACGGAAACGATCCGGCGGCGATCATCTGGGCCAGGTCCGACGCGGACTGGAGGTAGGTGAGCTCCAGCCGGGACGGGGTGCGGACGGTGAGGAGGTTGGTGTTGCGGGCGATGACGCCCAGCACCCGGCCCTCCCTGCGCACGGGGATCGACTCGACCCGGACGGGCACCTCCTCGCGCCACTCGGGATCGCCCTCGCGCACGATCCGGCCCTCGTCCAGGGCCGCGTCCAGCAGCGGACGGCGGCCGCGCGGCACCAGGTGGCCGACCATGTCGTCCTGGTAGGAGGTGGGGCCGGTGTTGGGCCGCATCTGGGCGACGGACACATAGCGGGTGCCGTCGCGGGTGGGGACCCAGAGCACCAGGTCGGCGAAGGAGAGGTCGGAGAGCAGTTGCCACTCCGAGACCAGCAGGTGCAGCCACTCGAGGTCGGTGTCACTCAGGGCGGTGTGCTGGCGGACGAGGTCGTTCATGGAGGGCACGCGTGCGAGCGTACCTGTGGATGCGCACAGGTACCGAACCGGAAGGCCCGGCCGTACGTGCTGGAGTCGGGGCCGGAAATTGCCGTTCCCCATGGATGGACAGGGGCGAATGGTCTAGTCCACAATGCAGGAGACAGAGCCTCCGCTCTCCCCGCACAGGAGAGCGGAACGAGGTACCCGCGCTCTCTGCCCTGACTGCGCCGGTACCTCTCCCGGGCCGGGGGCACCGCACACCGTCGGCCCGACCGGCCGCCCCTTCGACGGGTGGCCTTACTCCGGGCTGCGGTGCTGGTCGGGCTGAGGGTCCCGGCCCGGCGCCGCGGCCCGCGGGTGTCTTCCGGGCCGGTCCGGCCACCGTGTCAGCGGGTTTCGGTGACCTTCGCGAGCGCGCGCGGCGCGTCCGGGTCCTGGCCGCGGGCGATCGTCACCTCGTAGGCCAGCATCTGCAGCGGCAGGATCTCCAGGATCGGCTGGACCTCCTCGGCGACCCCGGCCGTCGGCAGCACGAATCCCGCCGACGCGGCCTCCACCTGGGCCTTCGGGCCGACCACGAAGAGATCGGCGCCACGCCCGCGCAGCCGGTCGAGCACCGGCTGAAGGGCCTCGCCGCCATGGCCGTCGGTGACCACGGCGATCACCGGGGAGATGTTGTCGACCATCGCGAGCGGGCCGTGCAGCAGGTCGGCGCCGGAGTAGGACAGGGCGGGGATGTAGCTCGTCTCCATCAGCTTCAGGGCGGCTTCCTTGGCCGTGGGATAGCCGTAACCGCGCGAGGTGATGACCATGCGCTCGGCGAAGCGGTAGCGCGACGCCAGGGCCTTGACCTCGTCCTTGCGGGCCAGGATCGCCTCGGCGAGCTCCGGCAGGATCGCGGCCCGCGCGCCGTCGCCGCCGCGCAGACCCTCCACGAACAGGTACAGGGACAGCAGCGACGCGGTGTACGTCTTGGTGGCCGGGAGCGCCTTCTCCGGCCCCGCCAGGATGTCGATGTGGTACTCGGAGACCGCGGCCAGCGGCGAGTCCGGGTTGTTGGTCACCGCCAGCGTCACCGCACCGGCCTCCCGAGCGGCCTTGGTCGACGCCACCAGGTCGGGCGAACCGCCGGACTGGCTGACGGTGACGACCAGGACGTCCTTGAGGTCGGGCTTCGCCCCGTACGCGGTGGTGGTCGACATCGAGGCCAGACCGCAGGGCAGTCCGAGCGTGATCTCGATCAGGTACTTCGCGTAGAGCGCGGCGTTGTCCGAGGTGCCGCGGGCGGTCAGCAGCACGAAGCGGGGCTTCCTCGCCGCGATGTCGGCCGCCACCGACCGGATGGCGGGGGCGCCCTCGTCGAGGATGCGCCGGAGCATCGCGGGCTGCTCGGCCATCTCACCGGACATGATCCGGCCGGGCAGCTCGCCCTCGCCTGCCGCGTACGTGACGGACATGTCTGGTGCCTCCCGGGGTGTACCGACGCCTCGGCCAAGTCGAACACGGGGCACCGAGGGCCCGCCAGCGGACGGCACCCGCCGGGATCGCGGCAGGGGGCGCGCACAGTTCACCCGGAGGGTGCCCGCGGGTACCCCTGGGCCGTGTCCGCGTGCGGCGAGTTCTGCTAGATTAGGACCTAGATTGGTCTATACCACATTGAGTCACTCCAGATCGGCAGGCCCCTCGTGGAAGTTGTCATCGTCCCGGACGCCAAGGCAGGCGGCGAACTGATCGCGGGGGCCATCGGCGCCCTGCTGAGCCGCAAGCCCGACGCCCTCCTCGGCGTTGCCACCGGCTCGACCCCGCTGCCCATCTACCAGGCGCTGGCGGACCGGGTCCGCTCCGGCGCCGTGGACGCCTCGCGCGCCCGCATCTGCCAGCTCGACGAGTACGTGGGGCTGCCGGCGGGCCACCCGGAGTCGTACCGCTCCGTGGTGCTGCGTGAGGTCGTCGAACCGCTCGGTCTCTCCGAGGCGTCCTTCATGGGCCCCGACGGCTCCGCCGAGGACGTCCAGGCCGCCTGCGAGGCCTACGACAGGGCGCTGGCCGAGGCCGGCGGGGTGGACCTCCAGCTGCTGGGCATCGGCACCGACGGCCACATCGGCTTCAACGAGCCGTGCTCCTCGCTCGCCTCCCGCACCCGGATCAAGACCCTGACCGAGCAGACCCGCGTCGACAACGCGCGCTTCTTCGACAACGACATCGCGCAGGTGCCCCACCACGTGATCACCCAGGGCATCGGCACGATCCTGGAGTCCCGTCACCCGATCCTGCTCGCGACCGGCGAGGGCAAGGCGGACGCGGTGGCACAGACGGTCGAGGGGCCGGTGGCCGCGATCGTGCCCGCGTCGGCGCTCCAGCTGCACCCGCACGCGACCGTGGTGGTCGACGAGGCAGCCGCGTCGAAGCTGAAGCTGGCGGACTACTTCCGCGCCACGTACGCGGCGAAGCCGTCGTGGCAGGGCATTTAGCCTTGGCGGTACGCGAGAGGGGCCGGGCACCTGGTGGTGTCCGGCCCCTCTCGTGTCTCGTGGCTGTGCGGGTGCGTCGCGGTCGACGCTCCGCCCTCGATCGCCGGACGGGCTCGGTTGTGCTGATGTGCTCGGTCCGGCTGATGGGCTCGGTTCGGCCGGACGGGGCCTAGATCGCCGGTGCTATGGCCTCTGCCGCCGCAAGGCCGCAGACGCGGGCAGCTCCGTGGGTGGCGATGTGGAAGTCGCCCCGAGGGGCGGCCTGGGGTACGCCCATCTCGACCACGATCGTGTCCGGACGCTCACCGAGCAGCGCGTCGAGGGCCTCGGTCATCCACGGGTGACGGTGCTCGTCACGGACGACCGCGACGATGCGCCGCTCCCCCGCGGCCCGCAGTACGTCGGCTGCGAGTGTCTCGTTCCCGCTGCCGTACGTGTCGGTCCCGGTGCCCGGTACCAGCCGGGCCAGTTCGGCGGCGACGCCCCAGGGGGTCTCGGCGCCGACAGCGATGTTCGCGACCGGGGTGAGGGCGGCGACGTACGCGGGACCGGTCAGCGGTTCGGCCGGACCGGTCACCACGACCGCGCGGCGGGCCGCGACCAGGCCGATGTCGGAGCCGATGCCCGTGCTGTCCCCGGCGCCGGGCGCGGTCCCCTCCTGCACTGCCGCGCCCGGCTCCGGGACAACCCCCCCGGCCCGCCGCGTCCAGGACGCGAGGGCCCGTACCCGGGCGGCGGCGTCGGCCAGCCGCTCCTCGGGCAGTTCACCGGCACGGACCGCCGCGACCAGCGCGTCGCGCAGCCGGAGCACCGTGCTGTCGTCGTCGAGGCCGCCGCCGACGCAGAGCGCGTCGGCGCCCGCCGCGATCGCGAGGACCGAGCCGCGCTCGATCCCGTACGTCGAGGCGATGGCCTGCATCTCCACGGCGTCGGTGACGATCAGGCCGTCGTAACCCAACTCCTCGCGCAGCAGACCGGTGAGGATCTGCGGGCTGAGTGTCGCCGGGCGGTCGGGGTCGAGCGCGGGAAGCAGAATATGCGCGCTCATCACCGATTTGGAACCCGCTTCGATCGCCGCCCGGAAGGGCACCAGCTCACGGGCGTGCAGGGTCTCCAGGTCCACGTCGATGCGGGGCAGCGCGTGGTGCGAGTCGACCGCGGTGTCGCCGTGCCCGGGGAAGTGCTTGGTGCAGGCGGCGACGCCGGCGGCCTGGAGGCCCTCGACGTATGCGGCGGTGTGCCGGGCGACCAGCTGGGGCTCGGCGCCGAAGGACCGTACTCCGATGACCGGGTTGCCGGGGTTGGAGTTGACGTCCGCGGACGGCGCCCAGTTGAGGTTGACGCCGCATGCGGCGAGGCGGCGGCCCAGCTCCTGGGCGACGGCACGGGTCAGTTCGACGTCGTCGACGGAGCCGAGCGCCAGGTTGCCGGGGAAGGAGGAGCCGTGGCGGACCTCCAGCCGGGTGACGTCACCGCCCTCCTCGTCGATCGCGACGAGCACGTCGTCACGTTCGGCGCGGAGCTGGGCGGTGAGCGCGGCGAGCTGCTCGGGCGTCTCGATGTTGCGGCCGAACAGGCCGACGGAGGAGAGCCCTTCGCCGACCCGGCGCAGCAGCCAGTCCGGGGCGGTGGTGCCGGTGAATCCCGGCTGCAGGACGGCGAGTGCGTCGCGGGTGACGGTGTCCGTGGTGGAGATGAGGGTGGTCATGGGGAGCGTTATCCCTTCACTGCGCCGTCGGTAAGACCGCTGACGGCCTTGCGCTGCAAGTAGATGAAGAGGATCAGGATCGGTACGGCGAAGAGCGACGAGGCGGCCATCGTCGCTCCCCAGTCGTCACCGAACGCGGTCCGGAACTGGGAGAGCCAGAGCGGCAGGGTCTGCGACTCGATGTCCTTGTTGAGGATGAGGACGAGCGGGAACTCGTTCCACGCGGTGATGAAGCCGAAGAGCGAGGTCGCCATCAGGCCGGGCCCGAGCAGCGGCAGGATCACCTTCATGAAGGCCTGCGGGCGCGTGCAGCCGTCCACCATGGCGGACTCCTCCAGCTCCTTGGGCACCGCGGCGACATAGCCGCGCAGCGTCAGGAGGGTGAAGGGCAGGACCATCATCATGTAGAAGACCGTCAGCGGGACCAGACTGTTCAGCATGTCGGCGTCGCGGACCAGAATGTAGATCGCGATGACCATGACTTCCCACGGTGCCATCTGCGCGATCATGAAGGTCAGCAGGATGCCGCGGCGGCCCTTGAAGCGCATGCGCGCCATCGCGAAGGACGCCAGCAGCGCGATCACCAGCGAGGCACCCACGGACAGGACCGTCACCGTGAAGGAGTTCCGGACCAGGGTCCAGAAGTGGTCCGCCGCGATGGCCTTCCTGAAGTGCTCGAAGGTGATGTCCGTCGGGAACCACACCGGGGTCTCGGTGATGATGTCGCCGGCCGGCTTGAAGGCCGTGCTGAACATCCAGTAGACGGGGAAGGCGAAGCCTATGAAGAGGACGACAGCCGTCGCGTTGGGCCAGATCCGGCCGAACAGTGAGCGCCTCACAGCTCGTCCTCCTCTTGCTTGAGTACGGTACGCAGGTAGTAGCCGGTCAGAGCCAGCAGGACGATGATCGTCAGGAACGAGATGGCGGCGCCCATGCCGAAGTGCTGGTTGCCGACGCCTTCGACGAACGCGTAGACGGGCAACGTCTCGGTGAGCCGGTCGGGACCCCCCTCGTTGATCGCGAAGAGCTGGGCGAAGGACTTGAAGACCCAGATGACCTCGAGGAAGGTCGTGGCCACCAGGAACGGCTTGAGGAACGGGAACGTCACCAGGGTGAAGCTCTGCCAGGTTCCGGCGCCGTCGAGCGAGGCGGCTTCGTACAGTTCCTTGGGGATCGTCGTCGACGCGGCGTACAGGTTGATCGCCACGAACGGAATCGACTGCCAGACGATCACCAGGGTGACCAGCGAGAAGGTGGAGAACTGGCTGCTCAGCCAGTTGTAGTCGGCCATCGAGTGCCAGCCGAGGCTGTCGAGCACGTAGTTGACGACACCGAACCGCTGTGCGAACAGCCACTGGTAGACCGTGGTCGCCGCGATCATCGGCATGGCCCAGGCGAGCACGAGGCCCAGCATGAGCAGCAGGCGCATCCGCTTGCCCAGCCGCGCGAGGAGCAGACCGACCAGCAGACCGAGCACCATGATCAGGACGACGTTGGCGGCGGTGAAGACGATCGACCGCCCGACGACTCGCCAGAAGTCCGAACCGGCGAGGATCTCCTGGTAGTTGTCGAAGCCGTTCCACTCGGTCAGGTGGAGGATCAGCTGGCGCGGGTTGAGGTTCTGGAACGACAGCATGCCGTTCTTGACCAGCGGGTACCCGAGGAGCACCGCCGTGGCGAGCAGTGCGGGCAGGAGGAGCAGGTACGGGGCCGAGCCACCGCCCGGCTTCTTTCGCGACGCGGCGGGGCCTCCGGGAGGCGCGTCATCCTTGCGGACACCGGCTGCCGGGACCGAGTCCACTTGTTCGGTCTGCACTGACATGCTCGCCATCTCTTCTTGGGCCGTACGGTCGAGTCACGCGGGAGCGCCGGGGGGCGGTCGGTGTCCGCCCCCCGGCGCCTGCGGGTCAGTTCTTCTGCGCGAGGCGCTTGTTGATCTCGCCCTCGACCGTCTTGGCGGCGTCGGCCGGGGACTTACCGTTCAGAACCGCGGTCATGTAGCTCTTGATCGGGTTCGGCGCGTTCTCGACGGCAGCCCACTCGGGGATGAGCGGGGTGGTGCCGCCACCGCCGGCTGCCGGGGCCGCGGCCTCGGCGGCGGCGTTGCCGGTCAGGTTGGAGTTGAGCGACTCCTTGTTCGGGATGACGCCGTTCTCCTTGGCCAGCTGGCCCTCGAACTCGTCCGACAGGGAGAGCTTCAGGAACTCCTTGGCGAGGTCCTGCTTCTTGCTGCCCGCGGCGACCGCGAAGTTGGAGCCACCGAGGAAGACGCCCTCGGGCTTGTCGGCGGTCTCACCCGGAATGGTGAAGTAGCCGATGTCGCTCTCGATCTTCTTGTTGGCCGCGATGGCCGTTCCGGCCTCCCAGCCCATGCCGATGAAGGCACCGACGTTGCCCTTGGCGAAGACGTCGGCCTGCTGCGGGGTGGCCTCGTCCTTGTCCTTGGGGGCCTTCGAGTAGGCCTGGTACTTCTTGTAGAGCTCCATGGCCGCGGTGACCTTGGGGTCGGCGAGGTTGGAGACGTACTTGTCCCCTTCCTTCTTCACGAGGTCCGCGCCCTGGCCGATGGTCAGACCGTCGAAGAAGTACCAGTTCTGGCCGGGCAGGTAGATCGGCTCGGCCTTGCCCTTCTTCTTGATGGCGTCCAGGTCCTTGAAGAACTCGTCCCGCGTCTTCGGGGTGTCCTTGATGCCGGCGTCGGCCCAGACCTTCTTGTTGTAGACGACGACGCGGTTGGCGAAGTACCACGGGGCGGCGTACTGCTTGCCGTCGAAGACCGAGGACTCGTTGAGCGACTCGGACCAGTCGCCCCCGATCTCCTTCTTGAGGTCGCTCAGGTCGGCGAGGCCGCCGGTGGCCGCGTACGCCGGGGTCTGGGTGTTGCCGACCTCGATGACGTCCGGCGGGGTCGACTCGGAGAGCGCCGTCGTGATCTTCTGCTGAATGCCGTCCCACTTCTGGGTCTCGAACTTCAGCGTGGCACCGGTCTTCTTCTTGAAGGCGGCGGTGAGATCCTTGGTCCAGCCGGGGGGCGTGGAACCGTCCATGGCCCAGACGGTCAGCGTCTGGCCCTTGTAGCCGTCGGGGCCGGCCTTCTTGGCAGAGTCCGACGTGTCGTCGTCCGAGCCGCACGCAGTGGCGCCCGCCAAGAGAGCCACGACACCAATGGCCGCGATGAGTCCACGCTTCACGACACCCTCCTCAGGGCTGTGCAAGAGAATCCCCCCACCACCCGAGGTCGCCGGCCGCCGCTCGAATTTCTCACGACGCGTACTGCCCGTGGGGCTGGGACCTGGTCTTTAATGGTTTAGACCAGTACCGGGAGCTTGGCCTAGACCTTTAGGGGTGTCAAGGGTGTATAAGAAGTGCACTCGCGTCCGTTACAGGACCGACACCTGAGGGAGGGCGACGAGCCGTGACCGGACCGTGCCACCATGTGAGCCGCGACAGACGGAGGAGCCGGTGACGGCAGCAACGCAGCAGTCGGGAAGGCGGGCCATGGGTGCCGACGGGGGCAGTTCGGAGAACGAGACGGGCACGGGCGCCGGCACGCGCACCGCACGCGTCCCGAAGTACTACCGGCTGAAGCGACATCTCCTCGACATGACGGACACCATGCCGCCGGGCACCCCCGTACCCCCGGAACGGACCCTGGCCGCGGAGTTCGACACCTCGCGTACCACCGTGCGCCAGGCGCTCCAGGAGCTGGTCGTCGAGGGCCGGCTGGAGCGCATCCAGGGCAAGGGCACCTTCGTCGCCAAGCCGAAGGTCTCCCAGGCCCTCCAGCTCACCTCGTACACCGAGGACATGCGCGCCCAGGGGCTGGAACCGACGTCCCAACTGCTGGACATCGGCTATGTGACGGCCGACGACACGCTCGCCGGGCTCCTCGACATCACCACCGGCGGCCGCGTCCTGCGGATCGAGCGGCTGCGACTGGCGAGCGGTGAGCCGATGGCGATCGAGACCACCCACCTCTCGGCCAAGCGCTTCCCGGCACTGCGGCGTTCACTGGTGAAGTACACCTCGCTTTACACGGCCCTGGCCGAGGTGTACGACGTGCGCCTCGCCGAGGCCGAGGAGACCATCGAGACCTCCCTCGCCACCCCGAGCGAGGCCGGACTCCTCGGTACGGACGTCGGTCTGCCGATGCTGATGCTGTCCCGGCACTCGCTGGACGAACAGGGCGAACCGGTCGAGTGGGTCCGCTCGGTCTACCGCGGCGACCGCTACAAGTTCGTCGCCCGCCTGAAGCGTCCACTGGACTGAACCGGACCCCGTCCGGCACGTCGCGCGAAACAGCCCCCGTGGAGACGGCTCCCCGGGGGCTGTTCGGGCACCACAGCCCCCTCGCACCATCATTGGTCTGGACCAAGCCTCGTACGTTTGACGGCATTTCGGCCATCCGGTCCCCGGCCCGAGGACCGTTGCCGGACCGCAATGCGGACAGGGGGTGACGGTAGACGGAACCCTCGCCTAGATTTCCTGCGCGTCACAACAGGTGATCAGCGAGGGGACGGAGTCGCCGCAATGCCAGCAGGCCCAGAAGGAAAACCACCCACGGTCACACCCGTGCGGGTGGTCATCGCCCTCTGCCTCATCGCGCCGTTCGTGGCGATGCTCTGGGTGGGTTCGTATGCGAAGGTCGACCCGACCTTCATCGGCATCCCGTTCTTCTACTGGTACCAGATGCTCTGGGTGCTCATCTCCACCGCGCTGACGATGATCGCGTACAAGTTGTGGCAGCGTGACCAGCGCGCCCGCAAGGGGGGTGCTTCGGCATGAAGGACGGCGTGAACGGCGTCGCACTCGGCGTCTTCATCTTCTTCTTCCTGGCCGTCACGGTCGTCGGCTTCATGGCCGCCCGCTGGCGCAAGGCCGAGAACGAGGCGAGCCTCGACGAATGGGGCCTGGGCGGGCGGTCGTTCGGCACCTGGGTCACCTGGTTCCTGCTCGGCGGCGACCTCTACACCGCGTACACCTTCGTCGCCGTACCCGCGGCGATCTACGCGGCGGGCGCGGCCGGCTTCTTCGCGGTGCCCTACACCATCCTGGTGTACCCGCTGATCTTCACCTTCCTGCCGCGCCTGTGGTCGGTCTCGCACAAGCACGGCTACGTGACCACCTCGGACTTCGTCCGCGGCCGGTTCGGCTCGAAGGGCCTCTCGCTGGCGGTCGCCGTCACCGGCATCCTCGCCACCATGCCGTACATCGCGCTCCAACTCGTCGGCATCCAGGCGGTGCTCGACGTGATGGGCGTCGGCGGCGGCGAGAACACCAACTGGTTCGTCAAGGACCTGCCGCTGCTGATCGCGTTCGCGGTGCTCGCCGCGTACACGTACTCCTCCGGCCTGCGCGCGCCCGCGCTGATCGCGTTCGTCAAGGACGGGCTGATCTACCTGGTCATCGCCGTGGCGATCATCTACATCCCGATCAAGCTCGGCGGCTTCCACGACATCTTCGCCGCCGCGCAGGACAAGTTCAACGGCCCGCCGGGCTCCAAGCCGACCGGCGCGCTCGCGCCCGGCGCGGAGGGGCAGTGGGGTTACGCCACCCTGGCGCTGGGCTCGGCGCTCGCGCTCTTCATGTATCCGCACTCGATCACGGCGACGCTCTCCAGCCGCAGCCGCAACGTGATCCGCCGCAACACCACGATCCTGCCGCTGTACTCGCTGATGCTGGGGCTGCTCGCGCTGCTCGGCTTCATGGCCATCGCCGCCGGCGTCAAGGTGGACAACGGCCAGCTGGCCATCCCGCAGCTCTTCGAGAACATGTTCCCCGACTGGTTCGCGGGCGTGGCGTTCGCCGCCATCGGCATCGGCGCGCTGGTGCCGGCCGCGATCATGTCGATCGCGGCGGCGAACCTGTTCACCCGGAACATCTACAAGGACTTCCTGAAGCCCGACGCGACGCCCGCCCAGGAGACCAAGGTCTCCAAGCTGGTCTCGCTGCTGGTGAAGGTCGGCGCGCTCGCCTTCGTCCTCACCATGGACAAGACGGTCGCGATCAACTTCCAGCTGCTCGGCGGGATCTGGATCCTCCAGACGATGCCGGCCCTGGTCGGCGGTCTGTTCACCCGGTGGTTCCACCGCTGGGCGCTGCTCGCCGGCTGGGCGGTCGGCATGGTCTACGGGACGGCCGCCGCGTACGGGGTCGCCAGCCCGACCCAGGCGCACTTCGGCGGGTCCTCCAAGGAGATCCCGGGCCTCGGTGAGATCGGCTACATCGGCCTCACGGCGTTCGTGCTGAACATCGTGGTCACCGTCGTCCTCACCTTCGTCCTGAACGCTCTGAAGGCCCCCGCGGGGATCGACGAGACCGCTCCGGACGACTACACCGCGGACGCCGGCGATCCGGGCGTCAAGACGGAGCTCCCGCCGGCCACGGCCGGCGCACCGGGCGGCCACTGACGACACCGGGTACGGGCCGTCGCACCCCCGCGCGCAGGGGGTGCGGCGGCCCGTTCGCGTGCCCGGCGGAAATCGCTTGCGGGCACGGCCGGGGAGTGCGGCAGACTTCCGTCCATGGACATAACGATCCGGCCGGTCGAGCCCTCCGAACACGCCCTCCTCGGCGAGATCACCGCCGAGGCGTACCTCGGTGACGGGCTGCTGGACTTCGGCGCCGACGACCCCTACCTGGTGCACCTGCGCGACGTCACCCGGCGGGCCGCCGAGGCCGAGGTGCTCGTCGCGGCCGACACGCGGGGCCGCGTCCTGGGCGGCGTGACGTACGCCCCGCCGGGAAACCGGTGGGCCGATATCGCGGCCCCGGACGAAGCCGAGTTCCGGATGCTGGCGGTCTCCCACGAGGCCCGGGGCGCGGGGGCGGGCGAGGCGCTCGTGCGGGCCTGTATCGAGCGCGCACGAGGCACCGCCGGGGTCAGGGGGATCGTCCTGTCGACGCAGCCGACCATGCACGGCGCCCATAGGATCTATGCGCGCCTCGGCTTCGTACGGACCCCCGAGAAGGACTGGAGTCCCCTCGAAGACCTCAAGCTGCTGACGTACCGCCTGGAGCTTCGGCCGGGTTCATAGGGCAAGGCCGATATCTCGCGCGACACAACATGTGGGGGCTGCCGCATCCGGCTGCCCCCACATGTATGCTCAACCTCGTTGTCGCCGCAGGGAAATCCGGTGCGAATCCGGAACTGTCCCGCAACGGTGTACTCGGTGCGCTTTTGTGCACCCGTGAGTCCGAGGACCTGCCGACAGCGCATCCGGCTCGACCGATCCGGATGCCCAGACGTCCGGGCCTCGTGGATGGGCCGGTGGACGCCGCACGGAGTGCTGCCCTGCCCCGGGTCCCGCTCCGCCCGGCTGCCCCGCTCCCTCCACCGGCCCCGAGCCGAGCGAGGGAGAGCACCACGTGACCATCGCGCCAGCCGATCCGGTTTCAGCGGCCGAGTCCGAAGCAGCCGAGTCCGAAGCGGTCCGGTCCGGCGGACCCGCGCAGGACGGACCGGGGACCGCACTGCTGCGGACCCTCACCGACCTCACCGCGGATCTGCCCGACACCGACCCCGGACGCGTCGCCGCCGCCGCGCTGCGCGGCCGCAACGCCCGGTCGGACGAGGCGGAACTGCGCTCGCTGGCCACCGAGGCCGCCGCGGGTCTGATCTCCGAGGACCCCGCCTACTCCCGGCTCGCCGCCCGTCTCCTCACCCGCTCCATCGCGGACGAGGCAGCCGGACAGGGCGCGACGTCCTTCTCCGCCTCGGTCGCCGTCGGACACCGCGAGGGTCTGATCGCGGACCGCACCGCCGAGTTCGTGACGCTCCACGCCGCGGCCCTCGACGCGCTGGTCGGGCAGGCACTCACCGACGGTGCCGACGACCGCTTCGGCTACTTCGGCCTGCGCACCCTGCACAGCCGCTACCTGCTGCGCCACCCGATCACCCGCCAGGTCGTCGAGACCCCGCAGCACTTCATGCTGCGCGTCGCGGCCGGACTGGCCGAGGACGACTCCCAGCGCGCCCTCGACGACGTCGCCGCGCTGTACGGGCTGATGAGCCGGCTGGACTACCTGCCCTCGTCCCCGACGCTCTTCAACTCCGGTACCCGGCACCCCCAGATGTCCTCCTGCTACCTGCTGGACTCGCCGCTGGACGAGCTCGACTCGATCTACGACCGCTACCACCAGGTGGCGCGGCTCTCCAAGCACGCGGGCGGCATCGGCCTCTCGTACTCCCGTATCCGTGCCCGGGGTTCGCTGATCCGCGGCACCAACGGGCACTCCAACGGCATCGTCCCGTTCCTGAAGACGCTCGACGCCTCCGTCGCCGCGGTCAACCAGGGCGGCCGGCGCAAGGGCGCCGCCGCCGTCTACCTGGAGACCTGGCACGCGGACATCGAGGAGTTCCTCGAACTGCGCGACAACACCGGTGAGGACCAGCGGCGCACGCACAACCTCAACCTGGCGCACTGGATCCCGGACGAGTTCATGCGCCGGGTCGACGCGGACGGCGAGTGGTCGCTGTTCTCCCCCGCCGACGTGCCGGGCCTGGTCGACCTGTGGGGCGACGAGTTCGACGCCGCGTACCGGGCCGCCGAGGCCAAGGGCCTGGCCCGCAAGACCATGCCGGCCCGTGAGCTGTACGGCCGCATGATGCGGACCCTCGCGCAGACCGGCCAGGGCTGGATGACGTTCAAGGACGCCTCCAACCGGACCGCCAACCAGACCGCCGAGCCCGGCCGCGTCGTGCACTCGTCGAACCTGTGCACCGAGATCCTGGAAGTCACCGACGACGGCGAGACGGCCGTCTGCAACCTGGGTTCGGTCAACCTCGGCGCGTTCGTCGCCGACGGCACCATCGACTGGGAGCGCCTGGACGCCACCGTGCGCACCGCCGTGACCTTCCTCGACCGGGTCGTGGACATCAACTTCTACCCGACCGAGCAGGCCGGGCGCTCCAACGCCCGCTGGCGGCCGGTGGGCCTGGGCGCGATGGGCCTCCAGGACGTCTTCTTCCAGCTGCGGCTGCCCTTCGACTCCCCCGAGGCCCGCGCGCTCTCGACGAGGATCTCCGAGCGCATCATGCTCGCGGCCTACGAGGCGTCCTGCGATCTCGCCGAGCGTCCCCAAGCAGCTTCGGCAGGCTCCGGTGCAGGGGGGACGACCCCCGCGGGTCCCTTCCCCGCCTGGTCCGAGACGCGTGCCGCCCGCGGTGTGCTGCACCCCGACCACTACGACACCGAGCTGAACTGGCCGGAGCGCTGGGACGCGCTGCGGGCCCGGGTCGCGAAGAGCGGGATGCGCAACTCGCTGCTCCTGGCGATCGCGCCGACGGCGACCATCGCCTCCATCGCGGGCGTGTACGAGTGCATCGAGCCGCAGGTCTCCAACCTCTTCAAGCGCGAGACGCTCAGCGGTGAGTTCCTCCAGGTCAACGCCTATCTCGTGGACGAGCTGAAGAAGCTCGGCGTGTGGGACGCGCGCACCCGTGAGGCGCTGCGCGAGGCGAGCGGCTCCGTGCAGGGCTTCGCGTGGATCCCCGAGGACGTCCGGGCCCTGTACCGCACGGCGTGGGAGATCCCGCAGCGCGGACTGATCGACATGGCGGCGGGCCGTACGCCGTTCCTGGACCAGAGCCAGTCGCTGAACCTGTTCCTGGAGACGCCGACGATCGGCAAGCTCTCCTCGATGTACGCGTACGCCTGGAAGCAGGGGCTGAAGACGACGTACTACCTGCGCTCGCGCCCGGCGACCCGGATCGCCCGTGCGGCGTCCGGCCAGGCCGCGGCCGCCGCCCCCATTCCCGTGCAGCAGGCAGCGGCCCCCGACGCGGACGCGATCGCCTGCTCCCTCGAAAACCCCGAGTCCTGCGAGGCCTGCCAGTAATGAGCACCAACGACAACAAGAACCTGCTGGACCCGGGCTTCGAACTGACCCTGCGGCCCATGCGCTACCCGGACTTCTACGAGCGCTACCGGGACGCGATCAAGAACACCTGGACGGTGGAGGAGGTCGACCTGCACTCCGACGTCGCCGACCTCGCCAAGCTGTCGCCGGGTGAGCAGCACATGATCGGCCGGCTCGTCGCGTTCTTCGCGACCGGTGACTCGATCGTCTCCAACAACCTCGTGCTGACGCTGTACAAGCACATCAACTCCCCCGAGGCGCGGCTCTACCTGTCGCGGCAGCTCTTCGAGGAGGCCGTGCACGTCCAGTTCTATCTGACGCTGCTCGACACCTATCTGCCCGACCCGGACGACCGGGCGGCCGCCTTCGACGCGGTCGAGGAGATCCCGTCCATCCGCGAGAAGGCGCAGTTCTGCTTCCGCTGGATGGACTCGGTCGAGAAGATCGACCGGCTGGAGACGAAGGCGGACCGCCGCCGCTTCCTGCTGAACCTGATCTGCTTCGCGGCGTGCATCGAGGGGCTGTTCTTCTACGGCGCGTTCGCCTACGTCTACTGGTTCCGCTCGCGCGGTCTGCTGCACGGCCTCGCCACGGGCACGAACTGGGTCTTCCGTGACGAGACGATGCACATGAACTTCGCGTTCGAGGTCGTGGACACCGTCCGCAAGGAGGAGCCGGAGCTCTTCGACGACGCCCTCCAGGAGCAGGTCACCGACATGCTCAAGGAGGCCGTCGATGCGGAGCTCCAGTTCGGCCGCGATCTGTGCGGTGAGGGGCTGCCGGGCATGAACACCGAGTCCATGCGCCAGTACCTGGAGTGCGTCGCCGACCAGCGGCTCGAACGGCTGGGCTTCCCGGCGGTGTACGGATCGGAGAACCCGTTCTCGTTCATGGAGCTCCAGGGCGTCCAGGAACTGACGAACTTCTTCGAGCGCCGCCCCTCGGCCTACCAGGTGGCGGTCGAGGGCACGGTCGGCTTCGACGACGAGTTCTGACCCGCCGGATCTCTCAGATCCTCGCCCAGCTTCTGACGTACGGACGCCGTGCGGCCCCCACCGGCCGCGCGGCGTCCGCCGTTTCCGGTGGCCCCGCCCTCCGGCTGCTTTCCGCCTCCCGGAGCTCGCGGTCGATACGGAACTCGCGGGCGATACCGAGCAGCGCCGGGAGCAGGACGAGGACGATAACAGCGGATATGCCCAGGACGTTCTGGAATGTGTTCATGCCTCTACTCTCGTCCGTGCGAGCAGAATCCGGCAGTGGCAGGACTGTCATAGAGCATCGAATTACTGCCACACTGGGGGCATGCTGAAAAACGTCGCCGTCCTGCTGCTCGACGAGGTCCATCCCTTCGAACTCGGTGTGCTCTGCGAAGTGTTCGGCCTCGACCGCAGTGACGAGGGCCTCCCGGTGCACGACTTCGCCGTGGTCTCCGCCGAGGGCCCGGTACTCCAGACCCACGCGGGGTTCACCATCAGCACCCCGCACGGCCTCGACCGTCTGGAGGAGGCCGACCTCATCGCCGTACCGGCCGGCAGCCACTTCATGGACCGGGAGTACCCCGAAGAGGTCCTGGACGCCCTGCGCCGGGCCGTGGACCGCGGCGCCCGGGTGCTGAGCGTCTGCTCGGGGGCGTACGTGCTGGGCGCGGCCGGACTTCTGGACGGCCGCCGTTGCACCACCCACTGGCGCCACTCCGACGAGCTGGCCCGCCGCTTCCCGCGGGCCGTCGTCGAACCCGACGTGCTGTACGTGGACGAGGGCTCCGTCATCACATCGGCGGGCACTGCGGCGGGCATCGACGCCTGTCTGCACCTGGTCCGCCAGGCGTACGGACCGGCGGCAGCCAACACCATCGCCCGCCGCATGGTGGTGCCGCCGCACCGCGACGGCGGACAGGCGCAGTACATCCAGCGACCGCTGCCCCGCGACCGCTGCGACACGGTCGGCGACACGCTCGCCTGGATGGAGCGGAACCTCGACCGGGAGATGACCGTCGAGCAGCTCGCCGCCCAGGCGCACATGTCGCCGCGCACCTTCGCGCGGCGCTTCCAGCAGGAGACGGGCACCACCCCGTACCGCTGGCTGCTGCGTCAGCGGGTGCTGCTGGCGCAACACCTCCTGGAGACATCGGATGAAACGATGGACACGATCGCGGGCCAGACCGGCTTCGGGAACGCCGCCGCGCTGCGCCACCAGTTCGTCCGCTCCCTGGGCACCACACCGCACGCGTACCGCCGGACCTTCCGCGGGCCCTGCGCCATGACCGAGGTCGCCTGACACCGCACGGACTGACGTCCGATCATTCGTCCAACTGTTTCCCGCACCTGTCCATGGACCGGGCGCCGCTCGCGAGCCAGGGTCGGACGATGGACATCCGGATGGCAAGACGAAGGACGATCGGAGCGGTGGTGGCCGCGCTCACCGCCGCCCTGCTGCCCTGGCAGAGCGCCTCGGCCGTGGACGGGCCCGCCGCCGCTCCGCCGCCCGAGGTGCTGCCCTCGCTGCGGCAGTGGCAGCCCGGCGAGGGGGAGTTCGCCCTCACCGACCGGGCCAGGATCGTGCTGGACGGGGTGCGCGAGCAGCGCACCGCCGCCGACGCGGAGAGGTTCGCGGGCGAGCTGAAGGGCGGCGCGGCGCTGTCCCGGGGCAAGGCCGGGGCCGGTGACATCGTGCTGCGCCAGGACGCTTCCCTGAAGGCGTCGTTGGGTACGGAGGGTTACCGGCTCGAGGTCGGCGACCGGGTCACGGTCACCGCCGCGACCTCCACCGGTGTGTTCTACGGTTCGCGCACCGTGCTCCAGCTGCTGAATGACGACGGCCGCGCCGCACGGGGTACGGCGACCGACGTGCCCGCGTACCGCGAGCGCGGTGTGGGGGTGTGCGCCTGCTACATCAACGTCTCGCTGCCGTGGTTCGAGCGGCTGATGAAGGACATGGCCTCCCAGAAGCTCAACCAGCTCTGGATCGAGGCGAAGGTCAGGAGCGACACCGACCCGAAGTCGGCGTTCTGGGGCTATTACACCAAGCCGCAGGTCCGGGCCCTGGCCGCGATGGCGAAGAAGTACCACATCGACCTGGTGCCGGAGATCAACTCACCCGGCCACATGGACACCTACCTGGAGAACCACCCGGAGCTCCAGCTCAAGGACAAGGACGGCGTCGCCTCGGCGCCCCGGCTGGACATCTCGCGGCCCGAGGCGCTGGCGTACTACACGTCCCTGGTGGACGAGGCCCTGAAGGTGTGGGGCACCCGCACCTGGCACATGGGCGGCGACGAGTACATGATCGGCTCCTCGTATCCGGACTATCCCCAGCTGCAGACCGCCGCGACGGCGAAGTTCGGCGCCTCGGCCACTCCCGACGACCTCTTCGTCGACTTCATCAACCAGGTCAACGCGCGTGTGAAGGCCGACGGCCGGTCGCTGCGGATCTGGAACGACGGACTGGCCGGCCACAACGGCATCGTGCCGCTGGACCGCGACATCGCCGTCGAGCACTGGCTGGGCGGCGACACCATCGAGCAGCCGTCCGAGCTGCTGGCCGAGGGCCGTCCGGTGATGAACTCCGCGTACTCGCTCTACCTGGTGCGCGGCGGTTTCACGATGGACACGAAGAAGCTGTACGAGAGCGACTGGACGCCGCTGAGCTTCGAGGGCGAGACGCTGCCCGGCAAGGCGGCGAACCTGACCGGCGCGAAGATCAGCCTGTGGCCGGACAGCGCGGCCGCCGAGACCGAGAACGAGGTCGAGGCGAAGACCTTCATGCCGCTGCGCTTCCTGGCCCAGGCCACCTGGGGCGGTCCCAAGCCCAGTGACACGTACGCCGGTTTCGAGGCCCTGGCCCGGCGGATCGGTCACGCGCCCGGCTGGGAGAACACCGACCGCGCCCCGCTCGCCGACGGTACGTACCGGCTGACGGCCGGCGCGAAGGCGCTGGCGCCCGGCACGGACAACGGGGTCGCCCTGGCGCGGGGTACGACAGCCGCCTGGACGCTGACGGCGACCGCCGACGGGTACTACACCGTGCGGTCCGCCACGAGCGGTCTGTGCCTGGACGCGGTGCGCGGGAAGAAGTACCTGGGCGCCCCGCTGGAGGCGGGGGCCGAACTGTCGCTCGCCACCTGCGCGACGGGCACGCGCACCCAGCGCTGGCAGCTGGACACCGGGGCCGGCGCGCTGGTCCTGCGCAACGCCGTCTCCCAGCTGAGGCTGACGGAGCGGGCCGCCGACGGTGCGGCGGTCCAGACGACGGGCGGGACGCGCCTGACGGCGAAGTCCGCCTGACCGTACGGACGCGGAGTGGGGGGGGGCCCCCCCCCCCCGGCCCCCCCCCGGGGCGGGTTGGCCCGGTTGGGGGGCGCCCCCAACAGTGCGGGGCCCCGGTGCACTGGTCGT
>NZ_JBHXUW010000049.1:0-32940 GCF_042672475.1 Streptomyces sp. NPDC127177 | reverse complement strand
TTTGGGCCGGGCGGGGGGGGGGGGGGGGGGTGGGTTTTGGGGGGCCGGGCGCGGGGGCCGCCCCCCCCCGCGGCGCCGCCCCCCGGGCCGGGGGGGGGGCCCCCCCCGCCCGCGGCCCCCCCCACAGGTGTGTCAGATGCCGCAGTTGGGCGCCGACCAGAAGTGGCTCGGGCCCTGGTTCACGTGGACGTGGTCGTTGTGGTCCGGGTAGCCCGGGCCGAGGATCCCGTTGAACCCGTGGTAGCGGGCCTCCTTGGCCAGGGTGCAGAAGGCGATCCCGCCCAGGTCGGCCGCGTCCCCGTACAGATGGCGGCTGTTGGAGGCGCCGCCGACCGCGCTGTTGCAGGACGTGGAGCGGAAGCCGCTGTTGATGTTGATCGGATGGTCACCGAGCGCGTGGCGCAGCGCCTCCAGCTTCCACATGGTGCTCAGCGCGTTGGCCTTGGCCGTGCCCGCCGCGACGGCACCACCCGCCCAGGTGCTGTTGCAGCGGTTGAGCTCGGCGTAGGCGAAGTGGGCCGGTGTGCAGTCGTTGTTCTGGAGGGCGTAGAGCTTGGCCTGGGTGGCCGGGCCTGCGACCCCGTCGGCGGCCAGTCCGTAGGCGGCCTGGAAGCGCTTGACCGCAGCCGTGGTGGCCGGTCCGTACGAGCCGTCGACGGCGAGCACGGAGTTGTACCCGGGATATCCGGCGACCCTGATCTGGAGCTGGACGACATCGTTGCCGGTGGCGCCCGAGGAGAGGGTGCGGGTCCAGGTGTAGCAGCCGTCGGCCTGCGCGGTGCCGGCCGTGACCACGGCCCCGCCCCAGGTGAAAGCCATGGCCATGACAAGGCCGAGCAGGAGTCTTGCGGAACGTCTGAGCATGGGGCTCCCTACCGCGACGAAGGTGTGGACAGAGAGCCTGTCGGAGGAGTCGACGCGCGTCAACTACGCACGGACGAAGGGTGGTTGACGCGCGGGAAATGTCGCGGGGGCCCAGCCCCGGCGTACCGGAACAGGGCCCCCGCGCGGCTGCGCGCCCAGCGGTGTCAGTCGTTCGGCACGATCTCGTAGCGCGGGGTGTTCTCCTCCATCTGCCGGAGCGCGTCCTTGCGGTCCCGCTTGGAGAGCCGGTCGATGTACAGGTAGCCGTACAGGTGGTCCGTCTCGTGCTGGAGGCAGCGGGCGAAGTAGCCGTTGCCCCGCACCTTGACCGGGTTGCCCTTGGCGTCCTGCCCGCGCACCACCGCGTAGTCCGGGCGGGCCAGCGAGGCGTACGCCGTCGGGACCGAGAGGCAGCCCTCGTTGGAGTCGTCCAGGACGCGCTGCTCGGGAGCCAGCTCCTCGAGCACCGGGTTGCAGATGGCCCCCGTGTGCCGCACGCCGTCGTCGTCCGGGCAGTCGTAGACGAAGACCTTGAGGTCCACCCCGATCTGGTTGGCCGCCAGGCCCACGCCCTCCGCCGTCCGCTGGCTGGCGAACATGTCGTCGATCAGCGTGGCCAGCTTGTCGTCGAACGCGGTGACGTCCTTGCACTCCTTGTGCAGGACCGGGTTGCCCACGACCGTGATCGGGTGCGAGGTGCCGCGCTCGCGGTATGCGGCCTCACGCGCCTCACAGTCCTCGGTGTCGACGAGGAAGCCCTCGTCGTCGACGCTGATCTGCTCGTCCGTCTCCTGCTGCGCCATGTCCGCCGTACGCCTTCCTCAAAACCCGAATCGATGCGCGTACAGCCTACGGGCACCGGTCAGCAGACTTCCTCGAGATCCCGCCACTCGCGGCTGTCGGGGCTGTCCGCCACCCAGCCGTCCAGCAGCCCGCGCACCAGCCCGGCGGGCGCCGCCAGACCGCACTCACGCTCCGGTACCCACAGCTCACCGGCCGTGCGGTGGCCCAGCGGGCCCGGGTGGCCCGGCTCGCTGTGGTCGTGCGGGTCCAGATGCTCGCCGTCGCCCTCGTCGCTCTCCATCCGGCTCTCCGAACAGGCCCGGCAGAGCAGCCGCACGGACGACGACCAGTCCTCGGCGGCGAAACCGGCGTCGGAGGCCAGCTGCTCCAGGGCGTCCCGGTCCGCCTCGGTGGCGGCTTCGAGGAGCACCACCCAGGTCGGCACGGGGGACGGCGCCCACAACTCGATCTCGTCGAAGACGGGGTACGAGGGTCCGGCCGCGGTGATCCGCTCGCCGTTCGGCACCCCGTCGTGCAGCACGACCTCGCCCCAGCGCCGCCCGGAGGACGGCAGCGGAATCGACAGCACCTCGACCCGCGCCGGATCCAGCCTGCGGCCCCACACGACCTCGGCCTCGCCCTCGGGCGACAGCCGTACGGCCGCACTGCCAAGCTCCATACCGACCGGCTCGCTGCCCGCCGCCGGGGTCTGCTGCCCGCCGCCGGGCACCTTCAGGCCGTACGCCTGCCAGGCCCGGCGCGCCAGCGGCCAGTCCTGCAGCGCGGTGGCGGCGATCCCGACGTTCCACCAGTCGGGGGCGCCGGACTCCTTGTCGAGCAGCGCGACCGCCCGCAGTCCGGCGGCACGCGCCTGTTCCCAGTCGTGCCGGAACTTGTGCAGCAGCGCCAGGTTGAACCATGACTCGGAGAGCCAGGGCTCCAGGTCCGCCGCACGCGTCAGCAGCGCCCCCGCGTCCTCGTACCGGCCGTCGCCGATCAGCGTGAACGCGCGGTCCGTGGCCTGCCGCCAAGAGGCGGATGGCCGATGCCGTACCTTCCCGAAGATCCTCACGATTCCCGCCTGTCCCGACTGGACACCCTCGTTTTCCACTCTCTTCGCATCCAACCATGCCCGGCCGGACGCCCGCTCATTACCCATGGGTTACCCAGGCGGGACAGGGGTCAGACCGCCCCTGGCGAGAACCCGGGCGAGCGATTCCACGACCTGGGGCTGGTAGTCGTGGCCGGTCCCGAGCCTGAGCTGTTCCAGTGCGCCGAGCGGCCCGCCGATACTTTCCCCGCACAGGTCGTCGTATGCGTTGACCGCTCTGACGATCCTGGCGGACAGCGGCTGCTCGCGGTAGGGGTCGGCCTGCTGCTCCACCACGACGGCGACTTTCGCGTCGACCCCGGTCTGGCGGACCACGGCTCCGCCGCCGCGCCCGCGACCCGCCGCGCGGGGGCGGGGGGGGGGGGCCGCGCCCCCCCCCCCCCCCCGCGGTCGGGTGTCAGTGTCAGCGAGTGACCGGGGAGCTTGTTACGGCTTGTAGGCCTCGCTGAGCTTGGAGGTCCACTTCCCGCCGTTGACCTGGTAGGCGGTCATCATGGTGTTGGTGGTGTCGCCGAACTCGTCGAACGAGACGGGGCCGGTGACGCCGTCGAACTTGACCTTGCTCATGGCCTCGAGGACCTTGGCGCGGGCGTCGTCGGGGAGCTTTCCGTCGTTGTCGGCGACGGCGATCTTGACGGCTTCGATGATCGACCAGGTGGCGTCGTAGGTGCCGCCGCCGTAGGCCTCGTAGGCGTCCTTGTATCCGGCCGTCTTGTAGTCCGCGATGAACTTCTTGGCGGAGTCGAGTTCTTCGACGGGCTTGCCGACGGAGGTGGCGATGTCGCCCTGGGCCTTCTTGTTGAGCTTGATGAAGTCGGCGCTGTACATGCCGTCGCCGCCCATGAGGGGGACCTGGACGCTGTCCTTGAGCTGCTGGCTCAGGGGCGCGCCGGCGGGGTATTCACCGCCGTAGTAGACGGCCTTGGCGCCGGACTTCTTGACCTTGGTGACCACGGCGTTGAAGTCGCGGTCGTCGGGGTTGACGTGGTCCGCTCCGGCGATCTTGCCGCCGAGCTTGGTGAACGTCGCCTTGAAGGAGGCTGCGAGACCGGCGCCGTACGGCTTCTGGTCGTCGATGAGGTAGACCTGCTTGATCTTCGCTTTGTTGTACAGGTAATTCGCGGCGAAGGCACCCTGGATCTGGTCCGTGGTGGCGGTGCGGAAGTAGGTCTTGAAGGGGCGCTTCTTGTCGCCGGTCTTCCAGTTCTCGCCCTGGGTGAGCTCGGTGCCCGTGTTGGCGGGGGAGACCTGGGTGAGGCTGGCGTCGTTGAGCGGCTTCTGCATCGACTGGGAGACGCCGGAGTTCAGGGGGCCGACGACGCCGAGGACGGTGTCGTCGTCGATGAACTTCTGGGCGTTCTGCTGGCCGACGGAGGGCTGTGCCTGGTCGTCGAGGGGCTTGACGACGAAGTTGATGCCGGGGACGGTCTTTTCCTTGTTCGCCGTCTTCGCGGCGAGGTCGGCGCTGTTCTTGATGCCGAGGCCGAGGGCGGACAGGTCGCCGGTGGTGGGCGCGTCCACGCCGATGACGACGGTCTGGGTGCCGCCGCTGTCGCTGCTCTTCTTGTCGTCGTCGCGCGACCCGCAGGCGGTGAGTGTCAGTGCTCCTGTGGTGAGCACTGTGGTGAGGATGAGCAAAGAACGGTGTCGCACGAAAAGTCCTTTCCCTGGCGCGGCCTCCTCTGCTTGAGGTGCCGTGTCGTTCGCCGGGCCGTACTGGTTGGTACAGGGCCGTGCTGCAGACGCGCCCGGCGGCGCGGTGACTGGCGGTGACTCTAAGGGCAGGGGTGGGGGTCGGGGATGGGTCAGCCGCATGATGTGACTGTCTTGTTATGCCTTTGAGGAAGGCTTGAGGTGGCTGTGCCGACATTTACGGCTTTTTACTGGAGCGCGAAGTGACCGCATTCTGAGAACGCGCAGCTCTGCTAAGGGGCTTGAAGCGATCTTGCTGCTGTCGCGTCAAGGGGGTGCGGCCGGCCGCCCGGAGGCGTGCGGAGGCGCCCGGCGTCTGCGGGGCCGGGTTCGGCGGGGTGCGTCGGGGCGGGTGAACATTGCGTGTCTGTTACGCAGTGTTACGACTGGGGTGTCGTGGTCGACGCGGGGTGGCGATTCCGCAGGCGGGTGTGGCAGCTGAGTGGGCCACAGAACCTGGTTTTGGGTCAAGGGCGTTGGGCGGTGCGATTGTGCAAGTTCGGTGAATACGGGTGTGGTTGTGGGGGGATACGGAACTGCCCGACCGGGTTTGCGGCCCGGTCGGGCAGGGGTGGCGCGGGGTGCTGTGGTGTCAGGGGGTGTCGTTCCTGGGCGCGTCGCGCAGGAGGCAGGTGAGCCGGGCGGTGCAGACGCGCCTGTCCTGTTCGTCGGTGATGACGATCTCGTACGTGGCGGTGGTGCGGCCGCGGTGTACGGGGGTGGCGACGCCGGTGACGAGGCCGTTTCGTGCCCCTCGGTGATGGGTGCAGTTCAGGTCGACGCCGACGGCGAGTTTGGTGGGGCCGCCGTGGAGCATGGTGCCGACGGAGCCGAGGGTCTCGGCGAGGACGGCTGAGGCGCCGCCGTGCAGGAGTCCGTAGGGCTGGGTGTTGCCTTCGACGGGCATGGTGGCGACGACGCGGTCGGCGGAGGCCTCGGTGATCCGGATGCCCATGCGTTCGCCGAGGTGGCCGGCGGAGAAGAGGGCGGGGAGGTCGACGCCGAGGGTGGCGTACTCGTCGATGATCTCCTGGGGGAACTTGGGTGTGGTGTGCTCGCCCATGGGGTCCGGCTCCGTCTCTCTGCGGTGGTGCGTCGCTGTGTGCGTCGTTCCTGGTGCGTCGTTCTTACCAGACGACTGAGCGGGCGCTTAGTCCGCGTCCGGGGTGACGGCCCGCGTGGTGTTCTCGAAGCGGATCACGACGGATTTGCTGGCGGGGGTGTTGCTGGTGTCGGCGGTGGAACCGAGGGGGACCAGGACGTTGGTCTCGGGGTAGTAGGCGGCGGCGCAGCCGCGTGCGGTGGGGTAGTGGACGATGCGGAAGCCGGGGGCGCGTCGTTCCACTCCGTCCTTCCATTCGCTGACGAGGTCGGCGTAGGCGCCGTCGGCCAGGCCGAGGGCGGTGGCGTCGTCGGGGTGGACGAGGACGACGCGGCGGCCGTCCTTGATGCCGCGGTAGCGGTCGTCGAGTCCGTAGATGGTGGTGTTGTACTGGTCGTGGGAGCGCAGTGTCTGCAACAGGAGGCGGCCTTCGGGGAGTTCGGGGAACTCGACCGGGGCGGCGGTGAAGTTGGCCCGGCCGGTGGCGGTGGGGAAGCGGCGGGAGTCCCGGGGGGCGTGCGGGAGGGTGAATCCGCCGGGGTGGGCGACGCGCTGGTTGAAGTTCTCGAAGCCGGGGACGACGCGGGAGATGCGGTCGCGGATCGTCCCGTAGTCCTTCTCGAACTCCTCCCAGGGGGTGGCTGATCCGGGGCCGAGCACGGCGCGGGCGAGGCGGGCGACGATCGCCGGTTCGGAGAGCAGGTGGGGGCTCGCGGGGGTGAGGTTGCCGCGGGAGGCGTGGACCATGCTCATGGAGTCCTCGACGGTGACGAACTGTTTTCCGCCGGCCTGGACGTCCTTGTCGGTGCGGCCCAGGGTGGGCAGGATGAGCGCGCGGGTGCCGGTGACGGCGTGGGAGCGGTTGACCTTGGTGGAGACGTGCACGGTGAGGCGGGCGTTGCGCATGGCGGCCTCGGTGACGTCGGTGTCGGGGGTCGCGGCGACGAAGTTGCCGCCCATGGCGAAGAAGACCTTGGCGTCGCCGTCGCGCAGTGCCTGGATGGAGCGGACCACGTCGTAGCCGTGGTGGCGCGGTGAGGTGATCCGGAACTCCTTGTCGAGCGCGTCGAGGAACGCCGGTGCCGGCCGTTCGAAGATGCCCATGGTGCGGTCGCCCTGGACGTTGGAGTGACCGCGGACGGGGCAGACGCCGGCGCCGGTACGGCCGATGTTGCCGCGCAGCAGGAGGAAGTTGACGACTTCGCGGATGGTCGGCACGGAGTGCTTGTGCTGGGTGAGGCCCATGGCCCAGCACACGATGGTGCGCTCGGACGCGAGGATCATCGCGAGGGCCTCTTCGATGGCCGCGCGGTCCAGGCCGGTGGCGGCGAGGGTCCGGTCCCAGTCGGCTTCGGCCGCGGCGGCGGCGAACTCCTCGTAGCCGTGGGTGTGCTGTGCGACGAAGGCCTCGTCGACGGCGCCCTCGGTGGCGAGGATCAGTTTGTTGAGGAGCCGGAAGAGGGCCTGGTCGCCGCCGATGCGGATCTGGAGGAAGAGGTCGTTCAGGGCTGTGCCCCGGACCATGCCGAGCGGGGTCTGCGGGTTCTTGAACCGTTCGAGTCCGGCTTCGGGCAGCGGGTTCACCGAGATGATCTTCGCGCCGGTGGACTTGGCCTTCTCCAGGGCGGAGAGCATCCGGGGGTGGTTGGTGCCGGGGTTCTGTCCGGCGACGATGATCAGGTCGGCGTGGTGCAGGTCCTCCAGGGAGACGGAGCCCTTGCCGATGCCGATGGTCTCCGTGAGTGCCGAGCCGGAGGACTCGTGGCACATGTTGGAGCAGTCGGGGAGGTTGTTGGTGCCGAACTCGCGGGCGAAGAGCTGGAGCAGGAACGCCGCCTCGTTGCTGGTGCGCCCGGAGGTGTAGAAGAGGGCCTCGTCGGGGGAGTCGAGTGCGCGGAGCTCCTCGGCGATGATGGCGAAGGCGCGTTCCCAGGTCACGGCCTCGTACCGATCGGCGCCCTCGGGCAGATACACGGGCTGCGTGATGCGTCCCTGCTGGCCGAGCCAGTAGCCGCTGCGGGTGGCGAGGTCGGCGACCGGGTGGGCGGCGAAGAAGTCCGGGGTGACGCGGCGCAGCGTGGCCTCCTCGGCGACGGCCTTGGCGCCGTTCTCGCAGAATTCCGCGGTGTGCCGCTTGTCGCCCTCGGGCCACGCGCAGCCAGGGCAGTCGAAGCCGTTCTTCTGGTTGACCTTGAGCAGGGTCTGCGCGGTGCGGCGCACCCCCATCTGCTGCTGGGCGATGCGCAGGCTGTGGGCGACGGCGGGCAGCCCGGCGGCGGCGTGCTGGGCCGGTTCGACCTGCGGTGCGTCCTGGACCGGATCACCTGCGGGCGGCTTGGTTGCCATCGTCTTCCCCTTTGAGCCGGCTGCGGACCGGGCGGGGTCCGCTGTGCGTGTTTCCTTGCCCCTCGATCCTGGCACGGGGCGCGGGCGGGCGGCCCGGCGAGCGGGGTGCCGGGCGGTGGCCGGTCCGGATTGTCAGTGGTACGTGGCAGGATCGGGGTGTGGCTGAGACGGCATCGAAGAAGACGGCAGACAACCGACCGCGCCTGCTCCTGATGGACGGGCACTCCCTGGCGTACCGGGCGTTCTTTGCGCTGCCTGCGGAGAATTTCACGACGGGGGCGGGCCAGCCGACGAACGCGGTGTACGGCTTCGCGTCGATGCTGGCGAACACGTTGCGTGACGAGGCGCCGACGCATTTCGCGGTGGCGTTCGATGTGTCCCGCAAGACGTGGCGCTCGGAGGAGTTCCCGGAGTACAAGGCGAACCGGTCGAAGACGCCGGACGAGTTCAAGGGGCAGGTCGAGCTGATCGGGGAGCTGCTCGACGCGATGCACGCCGACCGTTTCGCGGTCGACGGTTTCGAGGCGGACGATGTCATCGCGACGCTGGCCACGCAGGCCGAGGCGGCCGGTTTCGAGGTGCTGATCGTCACCGGCGACCGGGATTCGTTCCAGCTGATCACGGACAACGTCACGGTGCTGTACCCGACCAAGGGTGTTTCGGAGCTGACGCGCTTCACCCCGGCGAAGGTCGAGGAGAAGTACGGACTCACCCCGGCGCAGTACCCGGACTTCGCGGCGCTGCGCGGTGACCCGTCGGACAACCTTCCGGGTATCCCCGGGGTGGGCGAGAAGACGGCCGCGAAGTGGATCAACCAGTTCGGTTCGTTCGACGATCTGGTGGCGCGGGCCGAGGAGGTCAAGGGCAAGGCGGGGCAGAATTTCCGCGACCACCTGGACGCGGTGCGGCTGAACCGCCGGCTGACCGAGATGGTCCGTGACGTGGCGCTGCCGAAGACCCCCGGTGACCTGGAGCGCGCCCCCTACGACCGCACCGCGGTCACGGGTGTGCTGGATGTGCTGGAGATCCGCAACCCGAGTCTGCGCGAGCGGCTGCTGGCGGTGGACCCGGGCAAGGCGGAGGACGAGGCCCCGGCACCCGCCGCGGGCGTCGAGCTGGACGGTTCGGTGCTGGGTGCGGGCGAGGTCGCCCCGTGGCTGGCCGAGCACGGCGGGCAGCCGCTCGGTGTCGCCACGGTCGACACCTGGGCGCTCGGCAGCGGCACGGTCACCGAGATCGCGCTCGCCGCCGCGGGCGGGGCCGCCGCCTGGTTCGACCCCGCACAGCTGGACGAGGCGGACGAGCAGGCGTTCGCGGCCTGGATCGCGGACGCGGGCCGGCCGAAGGTCATGCACAACGCGAAGAGCGCCATGCGGGTCTTCCCGGAGCACGGCTGGCGGATCGAGGGTGTCTCGACGGACACCGCGCTCGCCGCCTATCTGGTCAAGCCCGGCCGGCGGTCGTTCGCGCTGGACGCCCTCGCGGTGGAGTACCTGGGACGTGAGCTGGCCCCGGCGGCCGCCTCGGACGGGCAGTTGGCGTTCGGCGCCGACGACCGGGCGGAGGCCGACGCCCTGATGGCGCAGGCCCGTGCGGTCCTGGATCTCGGGGACGCGTTCACCACGCGGCTGGGTGAGGTCAACGCGGCTGAGCTGCTGCATGACATGGAGCTGCCGACGTCCATCCTGCTGGCCCGTCTGGAGCGGCACGGCATCGCCGCCGACCGGGCCCATCTGGAGGGCATGGAGCAGCAGTTCGCGGGCGCCGTGCAGCAGGCGGTGAAGGAGGCGCACGCCGCGGTGGGCCGGGAGTTCAACCTCGGTTCGCCCAAGCAGCTCCAGGAGGTCCTGTTCGGCGAGCTGGGTCTGCCGAAGACGAAGAAGACCAAGACCGGGTTCACCACGGACGCGGACGCGCTGGCGTGGCTGGCGGCGCAGACGGAGCACGAGCTGCCCGTCATCATGCTGCGCCACCGCGAGCAGGCCAAGCTGCGGGTGACGGTCGAGGGCCTGGTCAAGTCGATCGGTGCGGACGGCCGCATCCACACCACGTTCAACCAGACGGTGGCGGCCACGGGCCGGCTCTCCTCCACCGACCCGAATCTGCAGAACATCCCCGTCCGTACGGACGAGGGCCGGGCGATCCGCCGCGGCTTCGTCGTCGGCGAGGGTTACGAGACGCTGATGACGGCGGACTACAGCCAGATCGAGCTGCGGGTGATGGCCCACCTCTCCGAGGACGCGGGTCTCATCGAGGCGTTCACCTCCGGCGAGGACCTGCACACCACGGTCGCCTCCCAGGTCTTCGGCGTCGACAAGTCGGCGGTCGACCCGGAGATGCGGCGCAAGATCAAGGCCATGAGCTACGGGCTGGCCTACGGACTGTCCGCGTTCGGTCTCTCCCAGCAGCTGAACATCGAGGCGGGCGAGGCCCGCGGTCTGATGGACACCTACTTCGAGCGGTTCGGCGGAGTCCGTGACTACCTGCGCCGGGTCGTCGAGGAGGCGCGCGCCACCGGGTACACGGAGACGGTCTTCGGCCGCCGCCGCTACCTGCCGGACCTGAACAGCGACAACCGCCAGCGCCGGGAGACGGCGGAGCGGATGGCGCTCAACGCGCCGATCCAGGGCACCGCGGCGGACATCGTGAAGGTCGCGATGCTCCATGTCGACCGGGCGCTCACCGAGGCGAAGCTGACCTCTCGGATGCTGCTCCAGGTGCATGACGAAATCGTGCTGGAGATCGCCGCGGGCGAGCGCGAGCAGGTGGAGAAGATCCTGCGCCACGAGATGTCGACGGCGGTGCGGCTGCGCGCCCCGCTGGATGTGTCGGTCGGCGTGGGCACGGACTGGGAGTCCGCCGCCCACTGACCGGCGGGAGGCTTTCCGGGGACGCCCCGGGGGACGTTTCCCGGTCGCGTCCCGCCCTCAGTCGCCGGACGGGCTCGTGTTCCGGGCCCGTCCGGCGACCGGGGGCGGCGGTGTGCCGGCGCCGCCCCGGCCCCGCAGCCGCGTCCACACCCCGTAGACGACCAGCCCGACCGCCAGTCCGGCCCCCGCGCCGAAGCACGCGGTCGGGATGATGTCGAGCGGTGTGTCGACGCGCCCGTAGTACGCGTACCAGCGCGCGCACCGGTGGACGATGCCCAGCAGCACACACAGGCCGATGACGCCGGCCGCGTACCACCGTGTTCGGCGGTCCAGTACCGGTACGTCGGCGGGCGGCGGCCGTTGCCCGGCGCGGCGCAGCCCGGAGACGGTGAACAGGGCGAGCACGGTCAGTGCCAGGGCCGAAGTGCCGTACTGCACCAGCTGGAACACGGGATAGCCGCCGGCGTTCCGGCTGAGCAACGGCACCAGCCGCACCCCCCACCGGTCGTGATGGGTGAAGGCGTCCCAGACGACATGCGTACCGGCCCCGATGACCGCCGACGCCACGAACCACGCCCCGTCCCGGACACCCCACGGCCCCTGCCCGGGTGTTCTGCGCGCTCCCCGGACCAGTGTGTGGACCCGCCCCTGACGGTCGCGCGGCAGGAGCGCCACCAGTGGTTCGCGCAGCAGCAGCCACAGCGCGACGGTCGCCGCGGTGATGAGTACATCCACCGTGAACACACCCCACCACGCGTGTGTGACCTGACCGAACTCCATGGCGCCGGGGATGGCCGTGTCCGCGTAGTAAGTGATGTCGGGGGCGAAGGAGCCGGCGACGAGGGCGGACGCCACGAGCGGCCCGCGCCCCGTTCCGTCGCGGTGGAGCCCCGGCAGGACGGCTGCGGCATGGCTGAGCGTGAACGGCATGGTGGAAGTATGTGTGAGCCGCCGTCATCGATGCGTCGGGTGCCTGGAGAACTTGTGATGGCGAACGTGAGAAACCGGTAAGAAGCGGTCCGGCCGCTGTGTTCGGGCGGCACGAGTTGCCGTAGGGTCGCCTGAGTCCAGGCGCAGGGGAGCGCGGACAGCCGACGAGGGGGAGGGCCCACACGTTATGGCAGCGCAATTCGGTCGCCGACTGCGCAGAGGGGCGACCACGACTGCTGTGGCCGCCGCCGCTGTCGCGGCGCTTTCCGCCTCGCAGGCCCCCGGTTCACCCTTGACCGCGGCCGACGGTGACCAGCCCGCCGCGGGTTCGGCATCCTCGGGCGCCCCGGACGACGACGCGGCCTCCGGCAACTCGCCCTACTTCACGGACCTGCCGCCGCTGAACACGCCCGACAAGCCCGGCACTTCCGTCGATCTCCCGGTGACGGGCAGTGCGGAATCGGGCATACCGGCCTCGATCCTGGCGGCGTACAAGAAGACCCAGCAGACCGTCGCGGGCTCCGACGCCGCCTGCCGGCTGCCCTGGCAGCTCCTCGCCGCGATCGGCAAGGTCGAGTCCGGCCAGGCCCGCGGCGGCCGGGTCGACGCGCAGGGCACCACGCTCTCCCCGATCCTCGGCCCGGCCCTCAACGGCCAGGGCTTCGCCCTGATCAAGGACACCGACAACGGTGCCTACGACGGGGACTCGACGCACGACCGAGCCGTCGGCCCGATGCAGTTCATCCCGTCCACGTGGGAGACCTGGGGTCAGGACGGCAACGGCGACGGCCGCAAGGACCCCAACAACATCTATGACGCGGCGCTCGCCGCGGGCCGCTACCTCTGTGCCGGCTCCCGCGATCTGTCGGTCGCCGCTGACCTGGACCGGGCGGTCCTGAGCTACAACCACTCGGACGAGTATCTGCGTACCGTCCGCTCCTGGTTCGAGTACTACAAGCGCGGCACGCACGAGGTCCCGGACGGCACCGGCGTACTCCCGGCCGTCAACGGCAGCGGCACGGACCGCACCACCTCCCCGTCGCCATCCCCGTCGCACTCGACCTCGCCTTCGACGCCCCCGCACGGTTCGCCGTCCCCGAAGCCGCCATCGAAGCCGAGCCCCACGCCGACCGACCCCGACGGTCCGGGCGGCAAGCCCTCGCCGCCCACCGCCGAGCCCAACCCGTCGCAGGTCCTCGCGGGGCTGCGGAACGCGGGCACCGGCCCGCTGACCGCCACCGCCGGCGAGGAGTTCGCCGAGCGGATCAAGGTCCGGGCGAGGAACGGCCTCGGCGGCCCGCTCGCCAAGGTCTCGGTGACGTTCACCATCACCGGCGACACGGACGCCACGTTCGCCGCCGGCTTCCGCACCGTCACCCTCAGCACCGGGGCCGACGGCACGGCCACCTCGCCGGTGCTCGATGCGGGCGAGAAGACGGGTGAGTTCACCGTGCGCGCCACGGCCACCGGCACCTCGCTGCCCCCTGTCGACTACACCGCGACGGTCACCGCCCGGCAGGCCGACGAGATCGCCAGGACCGACACCGCGAAGCTGACCGCCGCGCCCGGCGCCGAGTTCGGCGATGTCGAGGTCAAGGCCACGTACAAGGACGCGGTCGCCCACGGCGTCGCCGTCACCGCCACGATGATCACCGACGACGAGAAGCCGGTCGAGAACGACAAGGGCCCGTACTTCGAGGACGAGGCCGGTAAGCCCGTCCGTACGCTCACGGACCTGACCACCGACGACGACGGCAAGCTCGTCCTGCCGAAGATCCACGCCGACGACACCGAGGGCACGTACAAGCTGCGTCTGACCACCGAGGGCGGCGCCACCGTCGTCATCGAGCTCACGGTCGAGGCCGACGACGCCTGATCGGGCAGCCCGTGGGAGGTCAGCCGCGAAGCAGGCCGGCCGAGACCTCCCACAGGCGCTCGGCGGTTGCGGGATCGAGCGCCCACTCCTTGACACCGTGCGGGTGCTGCGCGAGTTCGGCGTCGTCCGGCACGGTGTACGCCTCCTGCCCGTCGTCGAGGTAGTGGCCCCCGGAGTGCGCGAACTGAGGGGCGACGGCCGCGACCAGAGTGGTCGCGGCCCCCTGCCCGACCGTCTTGTACGTGAAGACCCCGGCGGCCTCGGCCGCGTCGAGTGACGCCTTCTGCCGTGCGGTGAAGTTCCGCTGCAGCCCCGTCGCGACACCGCCGGGGTTCACCGCCTGGGTGAGGATGCCGTCGGACGCCCAGAGCCGGCTCGCCTCGACGGCGAACAGGGCGTTCGCCGTCTTCGACCGGGCGTAGGCGATCTGCGGATCGTAGGCGCGACGCTCGAAGTGAAGGTCGTCGAAGTCGATGCCCGAGCGCATGTGCGCCGTCGAACTGACCGAGACGATCCTGGCCCCGCCGCGGCCGGACGCGCCCAGGGCCAGGGCGCCACGCAGGCCGTTGGCGAGGCCGAAGTGCCCGATGTGGTTGGTCGCGAACTGCAACTCCCATCCCTCGACGGTCCGTTCGAGGCCGGCGGTGACCATGCCCGCGTTGTTGATCAGCAGGTGCAGTGGGCCGGACCACGCTTCGGTGAAACGGGTGACGGTGGCCCTGTCGGCGAGGTCGAGCCGGGCGACCCGGGGCCGGATCCCACCGGCCGCCCCCTCGATCGACCCGGCGACGGCGTCACCCGCGGCCGTGTTCCGGACGGCGAGCGTCACCTCCGCGCCGGCGGCGGCCAGCGCGCGAGCGGTCTCCGCGCCGATTCCGGAGGAAGCTCCCGTCACGATCGCGCGGACGCCGCTGAGGTCGACCCCCCGCAGGACCTCGTCAGCCGTGCTGGACGCGTTGAACGGTGTGGTCAGGGGTGCATGGGCGGTCATGACGGCGACTATACGTACTGGACATGATTTGTATAGTGCGTCACCCGCTCGTACCCTCCTCCCATGAGCAGTCCCCAGGGTTCGACGAGCACCCCCGAGGCCGGTCGTCCGCCGACCTCCGGCGACACCGGCCGGCGGGCCGCGGTTCTGGAGTCCGCCCTGCTCACGTTCGCGCGCTTCGGCTACCGCAGGACGTCGATGGAGGAGGTGGCGCGGGCGGCGCACATCTCCCGCCCCGGGCTCTACTTCCTCTTCTCCTCGAAGGAGACCCTGTTCCGTGCCGCGGTCACCCAGGCCCTGGAACGCGACATCGCGGCGGTCGAGGACGTCCTGGCCGACGCAGGCCGCCCCCTCGCCGAGCGCCTCGTCGAAGCGTTCGACCGGTGGGCGGGCCGCTACGTCGGCCCGCTGACCCGCGATGTCACGGTGGTCATCGAGGACAACCCGGGGCTGCTCGGAGAGATCGTCGAGACGGCGCCGCGGCACTTCGAGGGGCTGGTCGTCCGGGCGATCGCCGCAGAGCGGGGACGGGAGGCGGCCCCGTCCCTCGCGCAGACGCTGATCAGCGTGTCGATCGGACTCAAGCACCAGGCCGCGTCGCGCGAGTTCTACCGGGAACGGCTGTCGGCCGCTGTCGGTCTCCTGCTGCGCTGAACCGTCTGCCCGTCTGCCCGTCTGCCCGTCTGCCCGTCTGCCCGTCTGTCCGTCTGCCTGCCGCGCGCCCGCGCGCCCCGCGGCCCTCCCGGCTGCCGGCGCCGGCCTGAGCGCACCTCGGGTGTTCTCATCTCACGCCCCGGTTGCTACGGTGCCCCAGCCCTGACGCCCCATCAGTTCTGCGCCCCGGGAGGCCGAGCATGCGTGCCCTAGTCGCCGCCGCCATCGGACTGGCCGCCGCCCTCGCCCTCGTGCTCACCATCAGCGCGGTGGGCGCGCCACCCGGCGAGACCTCTCCCGAACCCCTGCTGACCACCGTCCCGGGCCCGAAGAACTAGCCGTCCGCACCACGCAATGCAGAGGGAGGACATCCATGCGCCGCCGAGCCAGCCTCGTACTCCTGGCCCTCGCCGTCTTCTTCGCCGCGCTGTCGCCGCTGCTGCGCTGGTACGCCTTCCCGCGGCTGGCGAAGATCCCGCCGAACCAGTACCAGGAGACGGTGCTGGAGGCGAAGCCGGCGACCCTGCTCGACTACAGCACCCTCAAGGCCAGGAAGGTCGACAGGATCACCATCGTGCAGACCCTCAAGGGCGATGTGGAGGCCTCCGAGAAGATCGAACGCAGCGCCGGCCGTGACGTCGTCGTCTGGAACGCCCTCTCCTACGTCCAGGGCCCCGACGGCAAGATGGTCTCCAAGATCCCCGAGCGCTACATCTTCGACGCGCACAGCCAGGCGCCCGTCCACGCCACCGGCGAAATGGTCGACGGCGACGCGGTCCGCCGCGAGGGCATCGAGTTCAAGTGGCCCTTCCTCACCGAGAAACGCGACTACGAGTACTTCGACGCCCAGACCCGCACCAGCTCGCCCATCCACTACAAGGGCACCCGGACGTTCCGGGGCATGGAGGTCTACTACTTCGAGCAGACCGTCCCGTGGACCGAGGTGCCCATGCCGAAGACGATGCCCATCAAGGGCATCACCCCGGAACAGATCGCCAGGACCGGCGTGACCCGCTGGTACACGACCAAGCGGATGTTCTGGGTGGACCCGGTCACCGGGGCACCGGTCAACGGCGAGGAGGTGCACCGGGAGGAGCTGCGGAACGCGAAGGCGATGGGCATGCCCGAGGACACCGTCACCGTGTTCGCCGGAGACGTGAAGATGCGCGAGGACTACATCGTCTCGATCGTCGACCAGGTCAAATCCCAGCGCGTGCTGATCCTGCTGCTGACCTCGTACCTGCCCTGGGGCTTCCTCGTCCTGGGCGCCGCACTGCTGGCCCTCGCGCTGTGGCTGGAGGCCCGCTCGCGGCGGCCGGGTACGCCGAGGCCGCGGACCACGCCGGAGCCCGTCCCCGATCCGGAACCCACTCCGGCCTGAGGCACCTGCTCCGGCCCGAGGTGCCTGCTCCCGCCCGAGGTGCCTACTCCCGCCCGAGGTGCCTACTCCCGCTTGAGCCGGGCCTTCGTGAAGCGGGTCGCCTCCACCGTCGTCGGGTCCTCGGGCCACGGGTGCTTCGGATAGCGGCCGCGCAGCTCCGCGCGCACCGCCCGGTAGCCCTCCCGCCAGAACGACGCCAGATCCGCCGTCACCGCCGCCGGCCGGCCGGCCGGGGAGAGCAGATGGACCAGGACCGGCACCCCGGCCACCCGCGGGGTCTCCTGGAGGCCGAACAACTCCTGGAGCTTCACCGCGAGCACGGGCTGCGCGCCGCCGTACTCCACCCTGATCCGCGAACCGCTCGGCACCTCGATCCGCTCCGGAGCCAGCTCGTCCAGCCGCGCCGCGTCCCCGGTCGCCCACGGCAGCAATCGGCGCAGCGCCTGCCCGGCGTCGATCCCGGCCAGCGCGGAGCGGCGCCGGGCGCGCGACAGTTCGGGCTCCAGCCACTCCCCGGTACGGCTCAGCAGCGCCTCGTCCGACACATCCGGCCAGGGTGCCCCCAGCTCGCGGTGCAGGAAGGCCAGCCGCTCGCGCAACTGCCCGGCGTCCCGGGTCCAGCGCAGCAGACCGAGGCCCTCCCGCCGCAACCCCTCCACCAGGGCCTCGCGAACGAGGGCGGGGTCCGGTTGTTTCAGAGGGCGCTCCGACAGCTCGACGGCGCCGAGGCGTTCGACCCGGCGGGCCACCACGTCCCGGCCGTCCCAGCGGACCTCCTCGCCCGCGAACCGCAGATGCCCGGCGGCCAGGCGCGCCGTGTCCTCGTCGATCACCGCGGCGAGCCGGACCCGCGCGGACGCCGCCTGCGCCGGACGGTCCGCGACCGCGACCGCGAGCCACGCCGCGCTGCGCAGCCGTGAGCCGTCCCGGAGCTCGGCACCCGTGCCGGACGCCATCAGGAAAGCCCCCTCGCCCCGGGCCCGCGCCACCCGCTCGGGGAAGGCCAGCGCCGCGACCAGTCCGACTGCGGCATCGTCCGGACCGGAAGCGCCCCCACCCGTGCCGTCGGACGCGCCGGAGCCCTTGGACGCGGAGGACAGCCGCCGCACCTCCTGGCGCCAGCGGGCCGCGTAGCCGTCCTTGCCCAGCCGCGCGGTACGCAACGCCGCGGCCAGGTCGTCCCCGTACTCCCGGGGCGGTTCCTCGCTGAGCAGCGCCACGACCTCGGCGGCCCGGCGCCCGCCGACCGAGGCCGCCCCGTCCAGCAGCGCCCTCGCCAGCCGCGGATGCAGGCCCAGCCGGGACATCCGTACGCCCCGCTCGGTCACCCGCCCGTCCGCGCCCAGCGCTCCGACCGCCGTCAGCACCTCGCGGGCGGCGGCCATCGCTCCGGCCGGAGGGGCGTCGAGGAGCGCGAGTCCGGCCGCCTCCGGATCGCCCCAGCAGGCCGCCTGGAGTGCGAAGGCCGCCAGATCGGCCACCTTGATCTCGGGGGAGGGGAACCGGGCGAGCCGCCCGTCCTCGGCCTGCTCCCAGCAGCGGTAGACCGCCCCGGGCGCCTCACGCCCTGCCCGGCCCGCGCGCTGGCGGCCCGCCGCCTGCGAGGCCCGTACCGTCGTCAGCGCGCTCAGCCCGCGCGCGTGGTCGGTGCGCGGCTCCCTGGCCAGCCCCGAGTCGACGACGGTCCGCACTCCCGGCACGGTCAGCGACGATTCGGCCACCGAGGTCGCCAGCACGACCCGGCGCCCCTCGGGCGAACCGGCCAGCACCGCGTCCTGCACCGCCGCCGGCGCCCGCCCGTGCACCTGGAGCACCTCGGCCGGCACCCCGGACAGCTGCCCCGCCACCCGGCCGATCTCGCCCACCCCGGGCAGGAAGCACAGCACGTCGCCGTCCCGCTCGGCCAGCGCCCGCCGCACCACCGAGGCGACATGGGACAGCAGCGCAGGGTCCACCCGCATACCGTGCGGCGGCTTCACGGGCCGCGGCGGCGGCGCCCACACCACCTCCACCGGATACGAGACCCCCTGCGCCTCGACCACCGGCGCGTCGCCGAGCAGCCGTGCCCAGCCCTGCGCGTCCGTCGTCGCCGACGCGGCGACCAGCCGTAGATCGGGCCGGATCGCCGCGCGTACGTCGAGGAGGAAGGCGGCCACCGTGTCCGCGTCCAGATGGCGCTCATGACACTCGTCGATGATCACCACGTCGACGCCGGTCAGCTCCTGGTCGCGCTGGAGCCGCTGGAGCAGCACCCCGGTGGTGACCACCTCGACCACGGTGCCGGGACCCACCACCCGCTCGCCCCGCACGGTGAAACCGACGCGCTCCCCGGCCCGTTCGCCGAGCAGCCACGCCATCCGCCGGGCCGCCGCACGGGCCGCGATCCGGCGGGGTTCGGCGACCACGACCCGGCGCGGCGGCCCGTCGCCGGCCAGACCGGCCAGGATCAGCGGGACCAGGGTGGTCTTGCCGGTGCCGGGCGGTGCGCACAGCACCGCGACACCGCCGTCGTCGAGTGCCTGCCGCAGTGCGGGCACGGCGGTGCGGACGGGCAGGCGGTCCAGGGCGTCGGTGCGGATCACGCCCCCAGTCTCGTACGGACAGCCCCCGCCACCGGCACCGGCCGGTGACTCAGTCGCGTACGCAGACGAAGATCGCGGTCCCGGGGATCAGATTGCCGCGCAGCGGCGACCAGCCGCCCCACTCCTGGCTGTTCCAGGCGGGCCACTGGGGCTCCACCAGGTCGACCAGGCGGAATCCGCTCGACACCACGTCCCGGACCCGGTCACCGAGCGTGCGGTGATGCTCCACGTACACCGCTTCGCCCCGCTCGTTCTGCTCCACATAAGGGGTGCGGTCGAAGTAGGAGGCGGCGACGGACAGGCCCTCCGGCCCGGGCTCGTCCGGGAAGGCCCAGCGGATGGGGTGCGTGACGGAGAAGACCCAGCGGCCGCCGGGGCGCAGCACCCGGTGCACCTCGCGGAAGACCTGTGCCGGGTCGGCGACGAACGGCACCGCGCCGTAGGCGGAGCAGGCCAGGTCGAAGCTGTTGTCGCGGAAGGGCAGTACCCCGGCGTCGGCCTCGACCAGCGGTACGTCGCCGCCGATCCGTAGCGCGTGCTGGAGCTGGCGGTGGGAGAGGTCGAGCGCGACCGGACGGGCGCCCTGGGCGGCCAGCCAGCGGGAGCACTGCGCCGCGCCCGCCCCGATCTCCAGGACGTCCAGGCCGCTCAGGTCGTCCAGGGGGCCCAGGAGCCCGGCCTCCATCTCGTCGAGCCCCTCCGGGCCCCAGACGAAGCGGTCGTCGCCGAGGAAACCGCCGTGGTCGCTCTGGTACTCGTCGGCGTTGCGGTCCCACCAGCCGCGGTTGGCCCGGCTGCTCTCGGCCCCGCCCGCGCCGCGGCGTGTCGCCTCGGGTTCGGGTCCGGCGGGTTCGGCGGGTCGGGCGGGTCGGGCGGGTTCGGTCGGGTGGATCTCTTGGCTCATCGTGCCCGTCGCTGTAGTTTGCCTTCACCCCGCCGTACGCGGTACGTACCAAGGGGTTCTGTGGGTAGGGAACCCGTGTGTCCGGGACGCCGTCGGGGCCGATGTGGCCTCGGTGAACACGAGTTGTGCCGGGTATGGGGCGTTCCGCCCCTGGTGTGCGCCTTCGCGCATTGACCCTGCCCTGCTGCCCCCGTATGCTACAAGTTGCGCTGCGAGCCTGCGCGCCTCAGACCTAGCAGGCCGCGCTCGCATCTGTTGTATGTCCCCTCGGTTCACGAGGCGCCTCCCGCCCGCGGGATTTCGGCGCCTCTCAGGCTGTCCGGCTTCTGCAGAGGCGATACGGGCTCACGGCGTAGCAGTAACTTCGACTCACTGTCCGTACCGGAGCCCTTTCCCACATGACGAGCAGCACCGAGACCACCGCCACCACTCCGCAGGTTGCGGTCAACGACATCGGCGACGCGGACGCGTTCCTCGCGGCGATCGACGAGACGATCAAGTACTTCAACGACGGCGACATCGTTGACGGTGTCATCGTCAAGGTTGACCGCGACGAGGTCCTCCTCGACATCGGTTACAAGACCGAAGGTGTCATCCCGAGCCGCGAGCTCTCGATCAAGCACGACGTCGACCCGAACGAGGTCGTCAAGGTCGGCGACGAGATCGAGGCCCTGGTTCTCCAGAAGGAGGACAAGGAAGGCCGCCTGATCCTCTCGAAGAAGCGCGCTCAGTACGAGCGTGCCTGGGGCACCATCGAGAAGATCAAGGAAGAAGACGGCATCGTCACCGGTACCGTCATCGAGGTCGTCAAGGGTGGTCTCATCCTCGACATCGGCCTCCGGGGCTTCCTCCCGGCGTCGCTCGTCGAGATGCGCCGCGTCCGCGACCTCCAGCCGTACGTGGGCAAGGAGCTCGAGGCCAAGATCATCGAGCTGGACAAGAACCGCAACAACGTGGTCCTGTCCCGCCGTGCCTGGCTCGAGCAGACCCAGTCCGAGGTGCGCCAGACGTTCCTCACGACCCTCCAGAAGGGTCAGGTCCGCTCCGGCGTCGTCTCCTCGATCGTCAACTTCGGTGCCTTCGTGGACCTGGGTGGCGTCGACGGTCTCGTGCACGTCTCCGAGCTGTCCTGGAAGCACATCGACCACCCCTCCGAGGTTGTCGAGGTCGGCCAGGAGGTCACCGTCGAGGTTCTCGACGTGGACATGGACCGCGAGCGCGTCTCCCTGTCGCTCAAGGCGACGCAGGAAGACCCGTGGCAGCAGTTCGCCCGGACGCACCAGATCGGGCAGGTCGTTCCCGGTAAGGTCACCAAGCTCGTTCCCTTCGGCGCGTTCGTGCGCGTCGACGAGGGCATCGAGGGTCTGGTCCACATCTCCGAGCTGGCCGAGCGCCACGTGGAGATCCCGGAGCAGGTCGTCCAGGTCAACGACGAGATCTTCGTCAAGGTCATCGACATCGACCTCGAGCGCCGTCGCATCAGCCTCTCGCTGAAGCAGGCCAACGAGTCCTTCGGTGGCGACCCGGCCTCGGTCGAGTTCGACCCGACCCTGTACGGCATGGCCGCGTCGTACGACGACCAGGGCAACTACATCTACCCCGAGGGCTTCGACCCCGAGACCAACGACTGGCTCGAGGGCTTCGAGGCTCAGCGCGAGGTCTGGGAGACGCAGTACGCCGAGGCGCAGACGCGCTTCGAGCAGCACCAGGCCCAGGTCATCAAGTCCCGCGAGGCCGACGAGGCCGCTGCTGCCGAGGGCGCTGCCGCCCCGGCCGGCAGCGCTCCGGCTGCCTCGGGCGGCAGCGGTGGCAGCGGTGGCGGCTCGTACTCCTCGGAGTCCGCGGACAACTCCGGCGCCCTGGCGTCGGACGAGGCCCTGGCTGCCCTGCGCGAGAAGCTGGCGGGCGGCCAGAGCTGAAGCTCTGACTCTCCGGCCGGTCATCGGTTGCAGTAGCTGAAAGTGAGGCCCGCTCCCTTCGGGGGGCGGGCCTCACTCCTTTCCCCGGCGGGCTCTACGGGGTGACGTCGATGTTGGTCAGGCCCTTGCCGCCGGTCACCGTGTTGCTGCCGTGGACCGTGGTGGGGCAGCTCGTGCCGTAGTTGGTGACGTTGAACGCGAGCTGCTTGTCGCCCGTCGAGCCGGACAGGTCGGAGCTGTTGTCCCGGAAGACGGTCCCGCAGCCCCAGCCGCTCTGCTGGGTGTGCGTCTCGTAGCCGTTGTTGGTCGTACGGGAGCCGTGATTGCCCTCGACCAGTACGTCGTTGCCCTTCACGTCGACCCAGGAGTCGTCGTAGTTGGCCCCGGTCAGCCCGCTGCCGTCGAAGGTGTTGCCGACGATCCGGGCGCTCGTGGTGCCTTCCTTGATGTCGACGTTCTCGCCGCCGACGTCCGGGCCGATCGTGTTGTCCAGGATCTGGACCCGGTCGCTGTTGTCGGAGAGGTCGCCCGCCGTGCCGACGTAGACGCCCTCGCCCATGCCGCGGCCGTCGTGCCCGGTGTCGTAGATCCGCGAGTTCCTGACGACGCCGTCGCTGCTGGACATGCGGAAGTGGACACCCTCCATGTCGAGATCGTGCACGGTCACCGAGTCGATGACGACCCCGTCGGCGCTGTCGGCCACGATCCCCTTCTGCCCGCCGGAGACGGTGATGCCCTTCACGGTCCAGTACGCGGCGCCGTTGAGGTGGAGCCCGTAGCCGCCGCCGGCGGTGAGAACCGCCCCGGGGGAACCGGTCAGGGTGATGCGCGCGGAGGCGGTGCCGGCCACGGTCACCTTGAAGTTGCCGGTGTACGTGCCGTCCGCGAGGTGGATCGTGTCGCCCGGACCGGCCGCGGTGAGTGCCGACTTGAGCTGGGCCGCGGTGGCCACCTCGATGACGGCTGCGGCATCCGTGCTCGTGGTCGAGGCCGAGGCGAGGGCCGGAGCGCCGGTGGCGAGGGCGGTGGCCAGCAGGGCGGGGAGCAGTGTGCGGGTGCGCATGGGGGGTGCCTTCCCGTCAGGGGTTCAGGACGCTCGGAGTTCTTGTACATGAACATGGGGCGAGTTTCTGAACGTGCTGCCCAGTGACGGTAGGGACGGGGCGATGCCGTGTCAAGGTCTGGACCATTGCCGTGAGGGCTGCGGGCGGAGGGCGAACGCACCGAAACGCGCGGGGTGCGTGAGCAACTGACGGCACGTGACACGCCCTTGCCAGGATCCGGCCCCGCCATCGCCTGCACGCGTGGGTACTTGGGTAAACACCATGTGAAGGGGCACGGGAGGGAATGCTCGTGCCCCTCGGGGCGTTCTTCTTCAGGAACACAAGGAGGAGCGGTAACCGTGCCTGATCCGCAGAGTTTGTACGAATGGGACCCGAAGGGCCTGGCTGTCGTCGACATGGCGCTTGCCCAGGAGTCGGCCGGCCTGGTCATGCTCTACCACTTCGAGGGATACATCGACGCGGGTGAGACCGGTGAGCAGATCGTCGACGGTCTGCTCGAATCGCTGCCGCACCAGGTGGTGGCCCGCTTCGACCACGACCGCCTCGTCGACTACCGCGCACGGCGCCCGTTGCTCACGTTCAAGCGTGACCGCTGGTCGGCGTACGAGACCCCGACGCTCGACGTCCGGGTGGTCCAGGACGCGACCGGGGCACCGTTCCTGCTGCTGTCCGGACCGGAGCCCGACGTGGAGTGGGAGAGGTTCGCAGCCGCCGTCGAGCAGATCGTCGAACGGCTCGGCGTGCGTCTCGCGGTCAACTTCCACGGCATCCCGATGGGCGTCCCGCACACCCGCCCCGTCGGCGTCACCCCGCACGGCAACCGCACCGACCTCATGCCGGGCCACCGCAGCCTCTTCGACGAGGCGCAGGTGCCCGGCTCCGCCGAGGCGCTCGTCGAGTACCGGCTGATGGAGGCCGGGCACGATGTGCTCGGTGTCGCCGCCCACGTACCGCACTACGTCGCCCGCTCCGCGTACCCCGACGCCGCGCTCACCGCACTGGAGTCGATCACGGCCGCGACCGGGCTGGTCCTGCCCGCCATCGCCCACGCACTGCGTACCGAGGCGCACCGCACACAGACGGAGATCGACCGCCAGATCGGACAGGGCGACGAGGAGCTCGTCACGCTCGTCGAGGGCCTTGAGCACCAGTACGACGCGGTGGCGGGCTCCGAGACCCGGGGCAATCTGGTCGCCGAGCCGGTCGACCTGCCGTCCGCCGACGAGATCGGCCTCGAATTCGAGCGCTTCCTCGCCGAACGGGAAGGCGACAGCTGACGCCCGGCACTCTCCGGCCGAACGGGACGGTGACGGCCGACCGCTGTCACCCGGGCCGGAGCCCCGCGCCCCCGTCCGTTCCGGCACGGGGACGCAGGGGTCCGGTCCGCCCTCCGACGTCCGGGCACTAGGCTGCCGCCCATGCTGAAAGTGGGCCTGACCGGTGGTATCGGCGCCGGCAAGAGCGAAGTGTCACGGCTGCTCGTCGGCCACGGAGCCGTCCTCGTCGACGCCGACCGGATCGCCCGCGAGGTCGTCGAGCCCGGCACCCCCGGGCTCGCCGCCGTCGTCGAGGCGTTCGGCACCGAGGTCCTGAGCCCGGACGGCACCCTGGACCGGCCGAAGCTCGGGTCCATCGTCTTCGCCGACGCCGAACGGCTCGCCACGCTCAACGCGATCGTCCACCCGCTGGTGGGCGCCCGCTCCGCCGAACTGGAACGGGCCGCCGGCCCCGGATCCGTGGTCGTCCACGACGTCCCCCTCCTCACCGAGAACGGCCTTGCCCCCCTCTACGACCTGGTCGTCGTCGTCGACGCCGCGCCCGAGACCCAGCTCGACCGCCTCGTCCGGCTGCGCGGCATGACGGAGGCGGACGCCCGTGCCCGGATGGCCGCGCAGGCCACCCGCGAACAGCGCCTCGCCGTCGCGGACCTGGTCATCGACAACGACGGGCCGGTCGAAGCCCTTGAGCCGCAGGTCCTTGAGGTCTGGTCGGAACTGGTGCGGCGCGCCGCTGCGAGCTGACCCGGGCCGGAATACCGGGCGCCGGGGCGACGTTCACACCGAGGTGGCCGAGGGAAGGATGCGACTGTGCCCGAGAGGAACCCGGAAACCCACGTCATAGACTTCCGTGCGGCCGAGCAGTTGCTGGCCGCGCGTGATCCCCGGGGTGCCGTCAAACTGCTCGACTCGGTGATCGCCTCCCACCCGGAGAACACCGCCGCGCGGCTGCTGCGCGCCCGTGCCTTCTTCGCGGCCGCCCAACTGCGCCCCGCCGAGCTCGAATTCGAGCTCGTCCTGGAACGGGAACCGGACAACGCGTTCGCGCACTTCGCACTGGCCCGCACCTTCGAGCGGGCCGGCCATCCCGAGCGCGCCACCCGCCACTTCCGGCTGGCGGCCGCGCTCGACCCCAATCCGGAGTACCTCAGGGCCGCCCGCTTCGATTGATCATGGTGCGGCGCCCACGGGACAGCCCTACGACCTCATCCCCGGCCGGTCCGGTCGTCGGGACGCGGTGGGTCCTCGGGCGGCATCGAGGGCTGGTCCAGATCGGCCAGGAGGCCGTCGAGGGCCTTGTGGAGGGCCTCGGAGTTGGCAGGGCCGAACCACGTCGTGCGGATGCGTTCGTTGTTTCCGCCCGGGGTCTCGTGGTCGGCGGCGAGCCGGTGCAGGGAGCGGGTCCCGTCGCCGAGGGCACGGCCGACGCCCTGGAAGAGTCCGCGGACATAGCGGTCGGCGTCGTCCTCGGCGACGCCCTGGCCGGCCGCCCAGGATGTCAGCGCGGCGAGGTACGAGTAATGGGTGGTCAGCGTCCCCGTCAGTGCGGAGAAGACGTCGAAGGCCGCCTCGTCCGCGACCGGCAGCACCCCGCCCAGATACTCGAAGAGGGAGTCCACCTCCGGGTGCGAAGGGCACGTCACCGTGACGGAGCCGCGTTCGCGAACGGCGGGCAGGGGGATGGCACGCACCATCGGCGCCCCGGTGGCGAGCAGCCGGCGCAGTTCGTCGCCGCCGACGCCGGCCATCACGTTGACCACCAGTCTGTCGTTGTCCACCCGCAGGCCGGCAAGTGCCTCCCGCAGGGCCCGGCGGCGTACGGCGATGACCAACAGCTCGGATCGGTCAACCACCTCCTGGTTGTCGGCACAGACCCGTACGGTCCGGTAGCGCGCGGACAGCTCCGCCGCCGTGTCGGCCCCCCGGGGTGAGAGGAACACCTCCGGCGCCCCTTCGCCCCCGCCGCACAGGCCCGTCACGACGGCCCGGCCGATCTCGCCCACTCCGATGATGCCGATGCGTCTCACTGCCGCGTCCTCCATCGTGTGCGGTCCACCGCGCCGCCCTCCTCAGTCCCGTCCCGGAAGCCGCGGTCGCCTCCACAGGAACACGACCGCCAGGAGCGCGGCCAGGCATGGCGCCAGCCCGGCCCACCCCAGTGCCGGCGGCAGGCCGGTCTCTCCTGAGGTGTCCCTGGTGAGCAGCCCGGTCAGCCCGATGCCGACGGCGAGCACGGACATCACGGTCACGGCGGGGCGGGCCCACCGCTTGCCCGCCTTGACTGCCCGGAGTGCCCAGAGCCAGGCGACGACGCCGAGCGCCCCGGTGACGGACAGGAGGACCAGATAGGTGCTGACCGCCGAGTCGACCCGCTCCTGGGTGTACGAGGGGTAGCCGGCCCGGATGTGGTCGGCCAGCAGATGGGTGGTGGCGCGGTCGGCGTAGGGGAGGACCGTCGCGGCGACGGTGAGCCCAAGTCCCGTGAGCATCGCGCCGATTGCCCGTCGTTCGTGGTGTGTCTTCGTCATCGGGGTTCTTTCTCCGTTCCGGTCATGCGGCGAGGGAGTCCCGGAGGAACCCGAGGATCTCCGCCCGCGCGGCCTCGGCCTGCGGTTCCACGCCCGGCAGGGTGAGGAAGGCGTGCCGTGCTCCGGGGTATTCGGTGAGCTGTGTCGCCGTACCGGCCGCCCGCAGCCGTTCGGCGTAGCGGCGGCCGTGATCGGCCAACGCGTCCCGGGTCGGCACCACCACGAGAGCGGGGGCCAGCCCGCCCAGGTGGTCGGCGTACAGCGGCGAGAGCGCACGGGCGTCGGTCCCCGGCGGGACGGAGAGCCCCTGCATGAAGCGCAGCAGCGGCTCGGCGGGGGTCGGGCTGTATCCGTACTCGGCGATCGAGGCGTAGTCGAACATCGTCCCGGTCACATCGGCCGCGGGGTTGACCAGTACCTGCGCCCTGAGCCGCAGACCGGCCTCCCTGGCCCGGATCGCCGAAAGGGCACTGATCAGCGCGCCGCAGCTCTCTCCGAAGACGGCCGTGCGCGCCGGGTCGATGCCCCACTGCCCGGCGTGCCGCACCACGTGCCGGAGCACGTCCCAGCCGTCGTCGGCGGCCGCCGACAGCGAAGTCCCCGGGGCGAGGAGGCGGTGTTCGACCGAGACGACGAGCGCGGGCAGTCGGGCGGCGAGATGGCTGTTGGTCCAGTCGCACTGTGCCGCCGTGCCCACGAAACCGCCTCCGTGCACATGCAGTACGAGCGGCAGCCCGGCCCGGTCTTCGTCCTCGGCGTCGTGCGCGGGGGCCGGCCGGTAGACCCGGACCGGGAGTTCGCGGCCGGGCAGCGCCACGTCCTGCCAGCCGGTGGTGGCGCCGGGGTCCGGATGTCCGAGGAGCGTGCGCGCCGCACCGGATGCCCGGAAGCGGTTCTCCGCCTCGCGGTAGGTGACCAGTCCCTCGGCCGTCAGCGCCGCCCAGTCCGGCTCCGCCGGCCGCTCGGTGGCAGTGACCTCGCTCATGTCTCCTCCTCGGCCGGGCCCGTGGACCGGCAATGTGAAATCTACGGCGTAGGTTTGCGTTCCGCACGATAGTTTCTACGGTGTAGATTTCGCAAGGCGCGGATTCTGTGCGGGGCGGATTTCGCAGGGCAGGCAGATACGGGGAGAGGAGTGGACGTGGCCAGACGCACCCGGGGCACCTCGGCGGGGCTCGACCGTGCGCGCATCGCAGCCGCCGCCGTCGCGCTGGTCGACCGCGACGGACTGGAGAGCTTCGGGGTCCGGCGGCTCGCGACGGAACTCGAGGTCGACCCGATGTCCATCTACCACCACATCAAGGGCAAGGCGGCGCTGCTGGACGCGATGTCCGAGGCCGTGCTCGCCGAGGTGGCGCCCCCCACGGACGACGACACGCACGGCTGGGAGGGGATCGCCCGCCGGACGGCGCACGGCTACCGGGAGATGGCCTACCGGCACCCCCGGGTGTTCCCGCTCCTGGTGACGCGCGCGCAGACCTCGCCGGTGGCCGTCTCGGCCCTGGAGGAACTCACCGCCGCGATGCGGGCGGACGGTCTGCCCGACCAGACGGTCGCGGACGCGCCCATGGTGCTGTTCGGCTTCCTCAACGGACACCTGCTTGCGCGCCTCACCGAGGATCCCAGCGCCGTGCCCGCCTTCGACGCCACGGCGTACCCGGCGATGGCCGCCCTCACCCCCCTCATGACCGGGTTCGGATCCCTGACGGAGTTCGACCGGATGCTCGACACCGTGCTCGGCGGGATCAAGGAGCGGGCGGCCCGCTCCGGAGGCTGATCGCCGTGGTCACACCGAGGGGCCACGGCCGGGGATCACCGGGGGGTCCGACCCCTGTCGCCGCCCCGGGACCGGGATCCGGTGGGCGCCCGGTCCGGCTGGTAGCGCGAGCCCTGGCGGAAGCGGTGGACGATCATGGCGAGGTCAGCCAGGACGAGGACGAGCAGCACCCCGCAGGCAGTGGCCCAACCCGGCCGGCCGGCCAGGATGAAGGCGGTCAGGCCGAAGACGGCCCAGGCCAGGCCCCATAGACTCAGCCAGAGCCGCATCCGCAGAGGACTGCGTGCGGTCGTCGGTTCGCTTCCGGTACGCATGGCATCGCCTCCCCTACCCAGCATGGACCCGCGACCGCGGGAACGCGGCGGAGCGACGAGAGAGGGGCACCGGTCGTGAACGGCACAGCATGGGGGAACGGCTCCGTCCGCAGGGCCCGGGTACGCGGATGTCTGCTGGGTGGGGCGATCGGCGACGCGCTGGGCAATCCGGTGGAGTTCCTGTCGCTCGCGGGCATCCGGCGGGCGCACGGGGAGCAGGGCGTACGCGGGCTCACAGCCGATGAGGAAGGGGTCATCGGGCGGGTCACGGACGACACCCAGATGACGCTCTTCACGGCCGAAGGCCTGATCAGGGCGCACTCCCGGGCCATGTCCAAGGGGATCGGCGGTGCCGAGATCGCGATCGTCAAGAACGCCTACCTGCGCTGGCTGGACACCCAGAACCATCCCGCACCGCCGCCCCGCGACGAGGAGGACCTCGTCCGCACCGGCCGGCTCAGGCAGCAGCGCTGGCTGTACGCGCGACGGGCCCCCGGCAACGCCTGCCTGACCGGGCTCACGGCCGGGCACGTCCCCGACCCGTGGGCCCCGCTCGGCGTACCCGGACCGGTCAACACCGCTTCCAAGGGCTGCGGCACCGTGATGCGCTCCGCCCCCTTCGGACTGACCGGGCAGGACGCGGCCGCCGGCTTCGGACTGGCCGCCCGCTGTGCGCAGATCACCCACGGCCACCTCACCGGCGCCTACGCGGCGGGCGCGCTGGCCGCGATCGTCGCCCATCTCCTGGAGGGCGACTCCCTGCCCGGGTCCGTATTGCGGGCCATGGAACTGCTGGCCCGCCACCCCGGGCACGAGGAGACGACCGCCGCCCTGCGCCGAGCCGTCGAACTGGCCGCGCAGGGCGCGCCGAGCGCAGAGAGGGTGGAGTCGCTCGGCGCGGGCTGGGTCGCCGAGGAGGCCCTGGCCATCGCCGTGTACTGCGCCCTGGTCCTGCCGCGTGCCGAACAGGTGGGGGAGTCGCTGCTGCTCTCGGTCAACCACTCGGGCGACAGCGATTCCACCGGCGCGGTCTGTGGCAACCTCCTCGGCGCCCACCACGGCGAGGTGCACCTGCCGCCGTCCTGGCTGGTGTTGACGGAGGGCCGGGCGGTGATCGCCGAGGTGGCCGACGACCTGTCCCTGGAGTTCGAGCACGCTCCCGACTGGCCGGGCGAGCGCTACCCGGCGTACTGAAAGTGCGGGCCGCGGACCCAGTCGGTGGGCGGCTCGGCACGCGGCGCGGCCATGGTCGCGGCGTCGAGCCTCAGCCCCGTCGATCTTGCCGTCCGCACTGGAGGGGCGCCCGCACCGGACGGCCGCCCGGACCGTACCGGCCGGCCGACGTCTGCCGGAGTACTGGCTGACCGGCCGCTCCCCGGCTCACCCCGCTCACCCCGCCGACCTCCAATACCTCGGCGCCGCGCTGGTCGCACGCCGGTCCGTGTGAGCGCGGGGCGCGAGCCGGAGAGGAACGCCGGACACGGACCGTTCGTTCGGGGAAGTATGAGCGGACGACTGGTACGTGAGGGCTATTCAGGGACGGGACCCGGCGAGATCACGCCCGACGGCTGCGCGGTGGAGCTGTACACCCGGCTGTCCGTCGGTGACGAACCGGACGTGATCGCCGCGGCGGTCCCCGCCGGATCGAGCATTCTGGAACTGGGCTGCGGCGCGGGCCGGGTGACCCACCCCCTGGTCCGGCGCGGCTTCGAGGTCACGGCGGTGGACGAGTCGGCCCAGATGCTGGAGCAGGTGCACGGCGCGCGTACGGTGCGGAGCCCCATCGAGTCCCTCGACCTGGGTGACGAGACGTTCGACGTGGTGATGCTGGCGTCGTTCCTGGTGCACTCGGGCGACCACCGGGTGCGGGAGGGACTGCTGCGGACCTGCCGGAGGTACGTACGCGACGGCGGGGTGGTGCTCATCCAGCGCGAGGGGGAGGGCTACCACTCCGGACTGCCGCGCGAGCGGGCCGACCCGTCCGGGTACACGGTCCGCATCGTCTCATCGGAGCCGGTCGGCGACGGAGTGCACTCGGTGCACGCCCAGTACGACTTCGACGATGCGCGCTGGACGCAGACGTTCCTGGCGCGGCCGCTGTCGAAGGAGCAGTTCGAGGGGTATCTGGCCGCGGCAGGTCTTCGGGTTGACCGCTATCTCACCGACGACGGCGTCTGGGTGCGGACCGTACCCGGATAGCGGCTCGGTCCCGCCACCCGGTGCGGGACCGCCGGGGCTGCGCGCCCCGGATCAGTGGACCGCGTGCTGAAGCTGCCGGATCAGTGCACCGTGCTGAAACTGCGCCAGGGCAGGGAGTCGGGCGCCTTCTGGTCGGTGAGCGTGGTGGCCAGGTAGGTCGTACCGGGCCCGGTGCAGTCCCTGGTCCGGTACAGGATGATGTCGATCAGGGTGCCGTTCTCCACTTCCTTGGCACCCGCGGGGGCGAGCTGGTGGCAGCCCCGCACCGAGGGGCTGTTCACCATGATCACGGCCTCCCGCTCGGTCGTGTAGGTGACCGGACCGACGGCGGTCCGCCCGAGGCTCGAACAGCCCGCGACGGTGAGGGTCAGGAGCGCGGTACCGGCGGCGATGCCGAGACGGCGGCGTCGGTTGTCGATCACGGGCATGGGCTGTCCTCGTCTGTCTCGTCCGGCACATCCGTACGCACTCCGTCACGCGCCCCGTACGCCACGGGTACGTGCTGACGCTGGTCACCCTGCCCGCTGCCCGACGGCCCGGCATCCGGGAGACGGCCGGGCGGGCGACGGTCGGCCGGACAGAGGCTCGACCGGTGTCGAAACCGGGCATATCGTGGTAATAGAGCCCGATGGGCATGCAGTGCATGAGCGGGTGTCCGAGCGGCGAGTGCTCGGTGTTTCCGGCTGGCAGGGGGCCGTCATGGTCCAGGATCTCTTGGTCGCATTGGTAGTGGTGGCCCTGGCGGGCGTCGCCTACACGGTGGCCGCCGCCCGGGTCGTCAAGCAGTACGAGCGGGGTGTGGTGCTCAGGTTCGGCCGGCTCCGCAACGACATCCGGGGGCCGGGCTTCACCATGGTGCTCCCGGGTGCGGAGCGGCTTCGCAAGGTCAACATGCAGATCGTGACGATGCCCGTCCCGGCCCAGGACGGGATCACCCGGGACAACGTCACGGTGCGGGTGGACGCGGTCATCTACTTCAAGGTGGTCGACGCCGCGAGCGCGGTCGTCGAGGTGGAGGACTACCGGTTCGCCGTCTCGCAGATGGCGCAGACGTCGTTGCGTTCGATCATCGGCAAGAGCGATCTCGATGATCTGCTCTCCAACCGGGAGAAGCTGAACCAGGGCCTGGAGCTCATGATCGACAGCCCAGCGGTCGGCTGGGGCGTGCAGATCGACCGGGTGGAGATCAAGGACGTCTCGCTGCCGGAGACGATGAAGCGCTCCATGGCTCGTCAGGCCGAGGCGGACCGTGAGCGGCGCGCCAGGGTCATCAACGCGGACGCGGAGCTGCAGGCGTCGAAGAAGCTCTCCCAGGCCGCCGCCGAGATGTCCTCCCAGCCCGCGGCGCTCCAGCTGCGGCTGCTCCAGACCGTGGTGGCGGTGGCCGCGGAGAAGAACTCGACCCTGGTGCTGCCGTTCCCGGTGGAGCTGCTCCGCTTCCTGGAGCGTGCGCAGCCGACGCCGCAGCCGCAGCCGCAGCCCGGGGAGACCGGGGAGCGCGGGGAGACCGGGGCGCAGGCGCCGAAGGTCGCGAGGGCTCCGGACGCGGCGCCTCCGGACGCGGCGCCTCCGCAGGAGCCCGAGCCTTCCTCCGGGCTCAACGGTTCGAAGCCGTTCGTCAGTCACTGACAGAGCCCTACCGCAGGCCGTCCGCCGCCCCCTCGTCCCAGCCGGGGGGGGGGGGGGGGGCCGCCGGCCCCCCCCCCCCCCCCCGGGTCCGTCAGCGGCCGGCCTGCTGCGCCGCCCAGGTGTCCGGCCCCACGCCGCCGTCGGCCG
>NZ_JBHXUW010000048.1:0-66170 GCF_042672475.1 Streptomyces sp. NPDC127177 | reverse complement strand
AGACTTCCTCCACACCTACAACCACCACCGCTGCCACACCGCACTCAACGGACACCCGCCCATCCACCGCGTGAACAACGCTGCGGGTCAATACACCTAGGCCGTGGCGCCGGAGCCGGCGCCCGTGCCCTCGGCGGCCTTGATGCCCTTGGTGATGTCGTCCAGGACGGACAGGGCGGGGGCCTTGGCGTTGATGTCGAAGCCCGAGCGGACGACGATCAGCATGTTCTCGGCCTGGGGGGAGGGGAAGGCCAGCGACTCGACGTACCCGTCGTCGCCCGTCTTGGTCACCACCTTCCAGCGCACCCGGTAGCCCTTCTGGCCTGCCACCGTGACCGCCTCGGACTTCAGCTCCTGGTGCGAGGTGATGCCGCCGTAGATCTCCTCGCCGTAGGACTCCTTGGCGTTGGCCGCGATGTCCTTCTCCGCCGTGGCCCGGGCGGTCTTGGTGCTCAGCTTCAGAGCCTCGGCCGGTACGGAGAACACGCCGCCGCGGACGCACTTCTCCTCGGTGTCCCCGGGGCACGCGTACGTACCGGTGGTCACACCCGCCCCCATTCCCGACTCGCCCTTCCAGCCGTCGGGGACCGGGATGCTGATTCCGCTCGCCAGGTCCGTCGCGTAGCCGTCCTCGGTCTGTGGCTGCTGCGGCTGCTGCTGCCCGGGGTCCTCGGTCCCGCCGCTGCCGCCCGGTGCGCCCGGCTGCCGGCTGGGCGCCGGGGAGGGCGACGTGGAGGGGGCGGACGCCGTGCTGCCCGTCTTGCCGCCGGAGTCGTCGGTCAGCAGGTAGACACCGCCCCCGATGGCGGCGAGTACCACCACACCGGCGGTTATCCCGGCGGCGATGCGGATCCGCCGGCTGCGGACGGCCGCGGGTGGCACGCGGAGGTGGTCGGTCCACTGGCTGCCGTCCCACCAGCGCTCCTGGATGGGGCCAAATCCTGTGTACCCGGGGTCTGGATGCCAGCCGGGCGGGCTCGTCTGCGTCACGGCAGCCACCGTAGTCGGGTTGCGTGAGAATCCGATGAACCGGGTGGACGGCTTCCGCCGGCTCCCGCGCTTCCGCCTTGTGGTCTAGACAATTGGTGGGGAGGTCGCTAGCATCCGCGGCGGAGCGCGGTGGGCCTGCGGGCAGCGGTTCGTCCGGCCCGTCGGGCACGGCAGGATTGAGGGCATATGGCAGCGAATGCTCCTGACCGCCGGTTCGCCGAGGACTACCGGCTCGCCCGGGAGATCCCCCGTGACGGACTCACCGCCTGGCGTGCGGCCGTCGCCGCCGAGGTGGAACTCGCACCGGGTGCGGTCGTTCTGGATGTCGGGGCGGGAGCCTTCTCGGCCGCGTTCGCCGACTGGTTCGGGGTACGGGTGCTGGCGGTGGAGCCTGCCGACGCGATGCGCGCGCTGATCCCGCGGACCGCGGACATCGAGGTGCTGGGCGGGCGCGCCGAGGCACTGCCCGTGCCGGACGGGTGCGCGGACGTGGCCTGGCTCGGCTCCGTCGTCCACCACATCGGCGATCTGCCCGCCGCGGCGCACGAGATGCGCAGGGCCCTGAAGCCCGGTGCGCCGGTGCTCATCCGCAACTCCTTCCCCGGCCGGTGCACCCGGGATCTGCGAGTGCGCTTCTTCCCCGGGGCCGCGCGCATCGTGGACGGCTGTCCGAGCGTCGAGCAGACCTGTGCGGCGTTCGGCTCCGCCGGTTTCAGCCGGGTCGCGCTGCACGCCGTGCCGCAGGAGAGCGCACCGAGCCTGGGCGACTTCGCCGACCGGATCCGGCGGGACACCGACGCCAAGCTCCGGGGCCTGACGGACGAGGAGTTCGAGAGCGGGATGCGCCGGCTGCGGCGGGCCGCGGCGCAGGAACCGGACCGGCCGGCCGTCAGCTGGATGGACCTGCTCGTCCTGGCCTGACGATTCGGGAGACCCGCCGGGATCCGGACGGAAGGCCCTAGGGTTTCCGCATGAACGGAAACGATGAGGAGCAGCGGTCCGTGCGGGCCGCCGTCGAGGGCGAGCTGCGGCTGCTCGACCCGGACGTGCGGGCCGAGGCCGACGCGGTGACCGAGCTCCTCGACCCGGAGTTCACCGAGTTCGGAGCATCCGGCCGACGGTATGACAGGGAGTCGATCCTCCTCGTCACCTCCGGTGGGGGTGAGCCTCCCGCCCCTGTCGAGGTCGCCGGCATGTCCGGCGTGCTGCTGGCCCCGGGCCTCGTCCACCTGACGTTCACGACGGAGCGCGACGGCCGCCGGGTGCGGCGCAATTCGATCTGGCGGCGGACCGAATCGCGCTGGCGGCTGTACTTCCACCAGGGCACGCCGGTCGACAGCCCCTGAGGCGCGTCCCACCGGTGGATATTCGGCGGACGCCCCAAGGGGGACACCCTTAGGCTCCCGCCATGACGACCCCCAGCCATCCCGCCAAGCCCCGTCCCGGTGACCGAGTCGCCGTGCTGTCTCCCGCGTCCGGGCTCCCCGGCATCCTCCCGCTCCCGTACGACCTGGGACTGCGCAGGCTCCGGGAGGACTTCGGGCTGGAGGCCGTGGAGTACCCCTGCACCCGGAAAATGGGCTCCACCCCTCAGGAGCGCGCCGCCGACATCCACGCGGCCTTCGCCGACCCCACGATCAAGGCCGTCATCGCGAGCATCGGCGGTGACGACCAGATCACCGTGCTGCCGTACCTGGACCGGGAACTGCTGCGTGCCAACCCCAAGCCGTTCTTCGGCTACAGCGACAACACCAACCTGCTGGCGTTCCTCGAACACCTCGGCATCGTCGGCTACCACGGCGGATCGGTGATGGTCGAGCTGGGGCGCCCCGGAGCTCTGCACCCGATGACCGCCGAGTCCCTGCGCGCGGCGCTGTTCACCCGTGGCGAGTACGAGCTCGTCGCGGCGAAGGAGAGCGGCAGCGTCAACAGCCCGTGGGACGAACCGCGGACCTTCGACCGTGAGCCCGACATGCTGCCCGCGCGGGCCTGGATCTGGCACAACGCCGACCGGGTGGTCGAGGGCGCGAGCTGGGGCGGCAACCTGGAGATCCTCTCCTGGCTGCTGATGGCCGATCAGGCGATACGGCCGGCCGATGAGTACGAGGGCCGGGTGCTGTTCCTCGAGACGTCCGAGGAGATGCCCAGCGCCCGCGAGGTGTACTACATCCTGCGGAGCATGGGGGAGCGGGGCCTGCTCGGGCGGTTCCCCGCACTTCTGATGGCACGCGCCAAGAACTGGTCCTTCGAGCAGCCGCTCGACGCCGCGGCCGGCGAGTCGTACCGCGAGGAGCAGCGGGAGGCGGTCCTGCGGGCGTTGAACGAGTACGCCCCCGGCACCATGGCCGTCTTCGACGTCGACCTCGGCCACACCGATCCCCAGCTCGTCATTCCGTACGGCGGCCATGTGCGGGTGGACGGCTTGGCCCGCCGCATCGTCGTGACGTACTGACGGACCGCCTGCCGCCTGGAACCTGCAACTGGTCGCCGATCCCGCCCGGACGTAGCCGCCACCCGTTCTGGTCCGACCACATGCCGTGTGTGACATAGTTGGAAATTCGGACAAGAGCGGCCGGCTCACAGAACGGCTCCGGCCGCGGCAGGGGGTGGCTGATGCCCGTCGAATGGCAGCCCGTACAGCAGTCGCGTACGCATGAGCTGGTGCTCCAGAGCATCGAGCAGCGCGTGTTCGCCGGCGACCTCAAGGCCGGTGACCGCCTGCCGCCCGAGCGGGAGCTCGCCCCGGTCCTCGGGGTCAGCCGGTCGGCGCTGCGCGAGGCGCTGCGGGTGCTGGAGACCATCGGTGTGCTGGTGGCGCAGCCGGGCCGGGGCCCGGACGCCGGGGCGCGGATCGTCCGGAACCCCGAAGGTGCGCTCGGCCGGCTGCTCAGGCTCCACTTCGCGCTGGGCAGCTACAGCCTGGAGGACGTTCTGGAGGCGCGCGTGGTCCTGGAGCGGTCCAGCTTCGAGGCCGCCGCGCTGCATGCCCCGGCCGCCGATCTGGACGAGGCCGAGGCGCTGGTCGTACGGATGGGCGAGGCGGATGTCGAGGTGCCGGAGTTCAACGACCTGGACACCCGGTTCCACGTCCGGATCGCCCGCAGCTCCGGCAACGAGCTGACCTCCACGCTCACCTCCGCCGTGCGCGAGTCCGTCCGGCCGCTGATCCTGCGCGCCCTGGAGGCGGCGGAGGACTGGCCGGCCACGGCTGCCGCGCTCAACGCCGACCACATCGAGCTGCTGCGGCTGGTGCGCGCGGGCGAGGGCGCGCGGGCGGCCGATGTGGTCGAGGCGCACATCCGCGGGCTCCACGGGACGCTGGTCGAGGAGTAGCCCGCCGAGCCGACCGCCCGAACCGGCACACCGAGCCGCCGCGATGCCCCCCGGGGCGCCGCGGCGGCTTTTGCGTGGGCGATCGCACTCGACGCCGGGTGTGCGCGCGTCATCCTGTTCACGGTTCCGGATGGAGGATAGTATGGTCGGACCATAAAAACCGAGCCGAGCTGAGAAACGATCGGGGAGACCCATGCGCATCGGACTCTTCGCCACCTGTCTGGGAGACACACTCTTCCCCGAGGCGGTGAAATCCACCGCGGTGCTGCTGGCCCGCCTCGGCCACGAGGTGGTGTTCCCGCCGGGGCAGACGTGCTGCGGCCAGATGCACGTCAACACCGGCTACCAGCGCGAACCGGTCCCGCTGGTGCGCAACTTCGCCGAGCAGTTCGCCGACGCCTCCATCGAGGCCGTCGTCATGCCGTCGGGATCGTGCGCCGGCTCGGTCCGCCACCAGCACGAGATCGTCGCGGAACGCTACGGCGACGCGGCGCTGCGCGCGGGCGTCGCCACCGTGAAGGCCAAGACGTACGAGCTGTCCGAATTCCTCGTCGACGTGCTGGACGCCACGGATGTCGGCGCGTACTTCCCTCACCGGGTCACCTACCACCCCACCTGCCACTCCCTGCGCATGCTCAGGGTCGGTGACAAGCCGCTGCGACTGCTGCGGGCCGTCGACTCCATCGATCTGGTCGAGCTGCCCGAGGCGGACGCCTGCTGCGGATTCGGCGGCACCTTCGCCGTGAAGAACGCCGACACGTCGACCGCGATGCTCCAGGACAAGATGCGCACCATCGCCGCCACCGGCGCCGACGTGTGCACCGCCGGAGACTCCTCCTGCCTCATGCACATCGGCGGCGGACTCTCCCGGATCAGCTCCGGCACCCGCACCCTGCACCTGGCTCAGATCCTCTCCGCCACCCGCACCTCGCCGCATCTCCCGATGGAGGCCGCCCGATGAGCAGCACCTTTCTCGGCATGCCGGCGACCCCGCCGCGCTCCCCGTACGGGACGGGCAATCTCCGCGGCGACCGGACCTTCCCCGCAGCCGCCCACGACGAGCTGGGCAACGAACAGCTGCGCCGTAACCTCGGCCGGGCCACCCGCACCATCCGCACCAAACGCCTCAACGTCACCGGCGAGCTGCCCGACTGGGAGGAGCTGCGCGACGCGGGATCGGCCATCAAGACCGACACCATGAACCGGCTCCCCGAACTCCTGGAGGAGCTGGAGAGCAAGGTCACCGAACGCGGCGGCACGGTCCACTGGGCGCGCGACGCCGCCGAGGCCAACGAGATCGTGGCGCGCCTGGTCAAGGAGACCGGGAGCAAGGAGGTCATCAAGGTCAAGTCGATGGCCACCCAGGAGATCGGCCTCAACGAGCACCTGGAATCCATCGGCATCACCCCCCACGAGACCGACCTCGCCGAGCTCATCGTGCAGCTGGCCCACGACAAGCCCTCGCACATCCTGGTACCCGCGATCCACCGCAACCGGGACGAGATCCGGCAGATCTTCCTCAAGGAGATCCCGGGCGTGGACCCGTCCCTGGACAACGTCCCCGCGCACCTCGCCGCCGCCGCCCGCGCCTATCTGCGCGAGAAGTTCATGACGACGAAGGTGGCCGTCTCCGGGGCCAACTTCGGCATCGCCGAGACCGGCACCCTGTCCGTCGTCGAGTCGGAGGGCAACGGCCGCATGTGCCTTACCCTGCCCGACACCCTGATCACGGTCATGGGCATCGAGAAGGTCCTGCCGCGCTACCAGGACCTGGAAGTCTTCCTGCAACTCCTGCCGCGCTCCTCCACCGGCGAGCGGATGAACCCGTACACCTCGATGTGGACCGGGGTCACCCCGGGCGACGGGCCGCAGACCTTCCACCTGGTGCTCCTGGACAACGGCCGTACCGCGGCCCTCGCGGACCGGATCGGCCGCGCGGCGCTCAACTGCATCCGCTGCTCGGCCTGTCTCAACGTCTGCCCGGTGTACGAACGCGCCGGCGGCCATGCCTACGGATCGACGTACCCCGGGCCGATCGGTGCCGTCCTCACCCCGCAGCTCGCCGGCATGCACGCGGCCAAGGACGATCCCAACAGCTCGCTGCCGTACGCATCGAGCCTCTGCGGGGCCTGCTTCGACGCCTGCCCCGTCAAGATCGACATCCCCTCGCTGCTGGTCGAACTGCGCCACCAGCACACCGAGGAGTCCGGCACCACGGTCGAGAAGCTCGCCATGAAGGCGGCGGCCGGAGTGATGAAGAAGCCCGGACTCTTCACCGCGGCGCAGAAGGCCTCGGGCCTCGGCCGTGTCATCGCGGGACGCGACGGAAAGATCTCCCACCTGCCGCCGCCGTTCAACGGCTGGAGCGACAGCCGGGACACCCCCGCCCCGCCGAAGCAGACCTTCCGCTCCTGGCTGGCCTCCGCTGAGGGCGCGGCGACCATGCGCGCGGCCGCCGACGAACACACGCGCGACCAGCAGCAGCAGGAGGAGGAGAAATGACGACCGCTCGCGAAACGGTGCTCGGCCGCGTCCGGGACGCGCTGACCCTCGCCCCCGCCCCGGCCACTCCCGTCCCGCGCGCCTACCGCACCGGGCGCACGCTCCCCGACGCGGAGCGCCTCGCGCTCTTCACCGACCGGCTCGTCGACTACAAGGCGCAGGTCCACCCCTGCACGGCCGAGCGGACCGCAGAGGTCGTCGCCGAGGTACTGCGCGAGCGTGGCGCGAGGCGGATCGGGGTGCCCGCCGGCCTCGACCCGCAGTGGCTCAACGGCTATGACGGCGAGGTCCAGCAGGACTCCGCGGACACTCCGGCGCCGACGCTGGACGCCCTGGACGGCGTCGTGACCGCCTCGGCCGTCAGCTGCGCCGAGACCGGCACGATCTTCCTGGACGGATCGCCCGACCAGGGGCGGCGCGCGCTGTCCCTGGTGCCCGACCTCCACGTCTGCGTCGTCGATCTGTCGACCGTGCAGGTGGGCGTCCCGGAGGCGGTGGCACGGCTGGTGCCCCAGCGGCCCACCACGCTGATCAGCGGCCCGTCAGCTACCTCCGACATCGAGCTGGAACGGGTGGAGGGCGTGCACGGCCCGCGCACCCTGGCAGTCGTGATCCGTACGGACGCGTAGAGGGGGACGGGGTGCGCGACCACCGGCCGCGCACCCCGTCCCGAGCGGCCTCAGCCGTGCTCGACCGTCACCGGGCCGAAGACGATGCGGGTCCTCGCCGCGTCCTGCGCCCAGTACACCTCGACCGTGTCCCCGTCGACGTTCACCCCGCTCACCACCGCGTCCAGCGCGTCCGCGCCGGGCTCCGCGCTCAGTGAGGCGAGCGCGGCCAGTACCACCGTGCCCTCCGCCTCCGCCCTCAGCCGGGGCAGCACCGCCCAACGCGTGTACGCGGTGCCCTGCGGAGCCCGTACCTCGTCCCGGGACTCCCAGCCGTGCAGACCGTGCAGCGCGGACGTCGCCTGGGACCCGGGGCCGGTCGCCCAGCCCGTCTGCTCCACCCGGGCTCCGGGCGGCGCCCCCAGCACTCGGTGCACCCGCAGTTCGTACCGGCCGCGGACCACGGTCACGCTCTCCACCCGCAGCCCCGGCACCATGGGCGCGCCGCCGTCGAACACCGGGCGGTGCCAGGAGGCGGCCCAGCCCCAGCCGTCGCCGCCGCCCGCGCCCAGCGGACGGATCGCGCGACGGCCGCTGCGCTCCCCGGCGACCACGACCGCCAGGTGGTTGTCCGCCGGGTTCGCCCGCGAGGTCGGACCGGTCGCCGTCGAGTACGACTGACGGCTGTACAGCGGGTCGTCGTGTACCGCCGACTCGCCCTCGTGCGGCCGGACATGGTCGCTGCCGTGGTTGTGCAGCCGCACGATCCCGTCCGCCCGGGTCGACTGGACGAGCAGTCCGGGCGCGGGCAGCGCGAGCACCCGGTCCGGGCCCTCGCTCGGGGCCGGCTCCTCGGTGGCCGTCCACAGCGGGTGGTCCGCGGGGGCGAGCAGTGAGACGAAGGCCTTGGACGCCCAGTACGGGGACGCCGGGCCCGAGTAGGGCTGGAGCGTCGCGTCGTGCGGTCCGTGCCAGCCCAGGCTCAGCAGCCCGTCGGAGCCGGTCGCGCCGCGGTCCAGGAAGTAGCGCAGCGCCCCGCTGATCAGCCGCCGGGACGTGCCCGGGGCGAGCGGGGTGTGTCCGGTCACCGCTCCGAGCCCGACCGCCGAACCGGCCGCGAACCGGTAGGTGAGCGAACGGCCGAAGTGGATCGGTGCCCCGTCCCCGCCGAACAGCAGCGACAGGCTCTCCAGGTGTTCACGCAGCCGCGCCCCGTAGTGCGCGGACAGCTCGGTGTCGCCCGACAGATGGGCGTCCAGCACCGGATACAGGTGCAGCGCCCAGCCGTTGTAGTGGTCGAAGGCGCGGCTGTCGCCGTCCGCGTACCAGCCCTGCCCCCGGTACCAGCTTTCCAGCAGGTCGAGCGCGCGCTCCCGGGCCCGCGCCGTCTCCGCGTCGCCGCGTCCCACCGACTCCAGGAAGCCGGCGACCGAGTAGGGGAAGAGGTACCAGTTGTTCGGGGCGGGAGTGTGTCGGAGGGAGCCGCGCAGCCACTCCTCCGCGCGGTCCTGCACCGCCGGGTCGAGCCGGTCCCAGAGCCACGGCCGGGTGAGCCGCAGCCCGATGGCGACCGAGGCGGACTCCACCATGGGCTGGCCGAAAACGGAGTGGTCGCGGATCAGCGGCCAGGACTCGGTATCGTCCCGGCCGGGTGTGCGGGTACCGGCCGCGAGCCCGTCGGCGTAGCGGTCGAGCCAGCCGTGCGGGTCCTTGCCGTCCGCGCCCGCGACCCGGAAGGCGGCGGCGAGAAAGGTGCGCGCGTACCCCTCCAGGCCGTCGGAGCGGACCCCGGACGCGGACGGGCGGCCCGGCAGGTCCAGCAGTGCGCTGCCGGGGGTGGCCCACTGCCAGGCGGCCTTCAGGAGCCCGTCCGCCGCCGCTTCCCAGTGGGCGCGGGTGTAGCCGGTGACCGGGCTCGTCGACCGGTCGTCGGCGGGGAGCTCCAGCGGGGAGTTCGGGTGCGGTCGGTTCATGCGAGGAATGCCAGCCTTTCGCGTCGTACGGGGTGGGCGAATCCGTCGCCCGCGGCCCAGCGTTCGCTCTCGCTCACGGCCAGATCGACGAGCCGCCGCCACTCGTTGCCCTGGGAGCCCGCCAGATGCGGGGTGATCAGCGCGTTCTCGCACTCCCACAGCGGGTGGCCGGCCGGCAGTGTGTCGGGGTCCGTGACATCGAGTACCGCCCGGATGCGGCCGGGTCGCAGGACGTCGATGAGCGCGTCCTGATCGACGACGGCGCCGCGCGAGGTGTTGATGAGCACGCCGTCGGGGCGCATGGACATGAGCAGTTCGCGGCTGACGAGTCCGTGCGTGGCGGGCAGCAGCGGAGTGTGGACGCTCACCACGTCGCTCCCCGTGAACAGTTCAGCGAGCTCCACCCGCCGGACACCGAGCGCCGCCGCCTCCGCGTCGGTCACGTACGGGTCGTGCAGCAGCACCCGCAGGTCGTAGGGGCGCAGCAGTTCGATGACCCGCCGCCCGATGAGCGAGGCGGACAGGATGCCCACCGTCCGGCCGTAGTTGCCGACCTCCGGGGAGCCGGCCAGCCAGTTGTCGCGGGTGCGCTCGACACGGTAGTCACGGGCCCGCTCCAGGGCACGTTTGCCGGAGAGGAGGATCATCGCCACGGTGTACTCCGCGACCGGCAGCGCGTTGGCGGCGGCGGCCGAGGACACCTCGATGCCCCTTTCCCAGCAGGCGTCGGTGATGTGCCCGCGGACGGTGCCGGCCGTGTGCGCGACGGCCCGCAGCCTTGGCGCGGCGGCCAGCGCCGCTTCGTCGATGGGCGGGCAGCCCCAGCCGGTGATGAGCAGTTCCGTGTCCGCGAGCACGGCGCGGGCCCGGTCGGTGGTGAAGTCGTCGAGTACGGGCAGCGGTGCGAGATCGCACACCCGCGAGAGCGCGGCCAGCGACCGGGCGTCCAGCAGGGCGGCCGCGGCATCCGGCTTCATGGCGACGGCGGCACGCGGCCGGCGCCGTGCGGCAGGGGTGGTGAGTGGCATCTTTCTCCTGGTGCGGGGGTGACGTGTGGACGGTCCGGGCTACTTGACGGCGCCCGCGGTGAGCCCCGACTTCCAGAAGCGCTGGAGCAGCGCGAAGGCGAGGATCAGAGGCAGGACCGCGAGCAGTGAACCCATGATCACCACTGGGTAGTACTCGGGCGAGACGGTGGCGGAGCTGTTCCAGGTGTAGAGGCCGAGACTCACGGGATACAGGTCCTGGTCGGAGAGCATCACCATGGGCAGGAAGAAGTTGTTCCAGATCGCGGTGAGCTGGAACAGGAACACGGTGACCAGGCCAGGACCGAGCATCCGCAGCGACACCCGGACGTACGTGGTGAGTTCCCCGGCCCCGTCCACCCGGGCCGCCTCCAGCACCTCGTCGGGCACGTAGCCCTGGCTGAATATCCGCCCCAGGTACACGCCGAACGGATTGAACAGCACCGGGATGAAGACCGCCCAGAAGGTGTTGACCAGGCCGGCCCGGGACGCCATCAGGTACAGCGGGAGCGCCAGTACGGTCTGCGGCACCATCACCGCCGCGAGGACCAGGCCGAACAGCTTCTCCTTGTGCGCGAAGCGGTACTTGTCGAAGGCGTACCCGCAGGCGATGCTGATCAGCGCGCCGAGCGCCGCGCCCAGCAACGCGTACAGCAGGCTGTTGCCGTACCAGCGCCCGTAGATCCCGCCGTCCATCGCGAACAGGTCCTTGAGGTTCTGCGTGAAGGAGAAGTGGTCGAGCGAGAGCACGTCGCTGCCGAACAGCGCGTCGCGGTCCTTCGACGCGGCGAGCACCAGCCACAGCACAGGCAGCAGTGTGTACAGCACCGAGACGCCGACGACCAGGTTGACGACGGAGCGCCCCAGCAGCCGGGGACGGCGGACGGCCGCGGTGCGGGTGGGGATCGTCGCGCTCATCGGGCGTCCTCCTCGGGGGCGTTGGAGCGGTTGGTCCAGCGGGTGACGCCGTAGGAGAGCGCGATCGTGAGGACCAGCAGGACGACCGAGGCCGCGGCGGCCAGGCCGTAGTTGTTACGGGTGAACGCCGCGTCGTAGATGTACATGCTGGGCGAGAACCGGGAGTTGATCATCGGTGTCGCCTGGCTCAGCAGCATGGGCTCGGTGAACAGTTGGAGCGCGAAGATCAGGGTGAACATCGCGACCATCACGATCGAGGAGCGCACGAGCGGCGTCTTGACCTGGAGCGCGGTACGGACCGGACCGGCACCGTCGACGACGGAGGCCTCGATGACCTCGCGCGGCACGGCCTGGAGGGCGGCGTAGAAGACCACCATGTTGTAGCCGAGATTGCTCCACAGCGCGATGTTCACGATCGACGGCACCACCGTGTGCACACCGAGGAAGTCGATCGTGATGTCGGCCTTGCCGAGCAGGTCGACCACCGGGCTCAGCCCCGGTGTGTAGAGGTAGAGCCAGATGACGGCGGCGATGATGCCGGGCACGGCGTGCGGCAGGAAGAGCCCGAGCTGGGCCCAGGACCGCAGCCGGACCACTCCGGAGTCCAGCAGCAGGGCGAGCGCCAGTGCGCCGATCACCATCAGCGGGATGTAGATCAGGCAGTACAGGACGACGGTGCCCAGACTTCCGAGAAAGGTGGGGTCGGTCAGCACGGCGGTGTAGCTGCGCAGGCCGACGAAGACCCTGCGCTCGGGGCCGAATCCGAGCCCCGGCTGGTCGTCGCTGAAGAAGCTGAGCCAGACGGCGGTCGCCACGGGGATCAGGAAGACCGTCACCAGAAGGATGAAGAAGGGGGTCATCAGGGCGCCGGCCGCGCCGAGTTCGCGACGCCGGGCCGACTTCCGGGTGGTGCCCGGGGCTGTCACGCGTTTCGGCGACGCGGCGGAACCCGGCGCGTCCACGGGGGCGGAAACCGTCGAGGTGAGCGGGCTGGTCATCGAATGTCACCTGCCTCTCTGCTGCTGGGAAGGGGGACGGGCTGCGGATCAGCTGCTGTGCTCGGTGGTGGACAGGCCCAGGGCCCTGAGGTCGGGCATGGTGCCCCGCTGGGCCGCGCGCACCGCGTCGAGCAACGATCCCTGTCCGCCGCCCACCCGGGCGAAGGCGTCCTGCATCACCTTCAGCGCTGCGGTCATCCGCGGCCCCCAGGTCCAGCCGTCCCGGATCTTGTGCGCCTCCTGCTCGAAGAGGGTGTAGATGTCCTGACCGCCGTAGTAGCCGCGGTCGAAGGCCTTGCGGCCGGCGGCTACGAGGCCGGGGGCGGCCGGGTACTGGCTGCTCGCTCCGCTGGAGAGCCTGGCCCGCAGCGCGTCGGGATGCGAGACCTGCCACTCGATGAACTCCAGGGCCGCCTCCGGGTGGTGGCTGTCCCTGGTGACCGCGAAGGTCGATCCGCCGTGGGTGCCGAGCCCCGCGTCCGACGGGTCCCACTGCGGGAGCGGTGCGATGGCCCACTTGCCCTTCTGGCCGGGATGGGCGTTCATCTGGGCCCCGGCGTCCCAGGCGCCGCTGAGCCGGGTCAGGACCTTGCCGGTGCTGACCTGGGCGTCGTACTGCCTGCTGTCCACCGGGTTCATGTCGACCAGGTCCTGGTCGATCAGCCGTTGCCAGTACGCCGCCACGCGGCGGGTGGGTTCGTCGGCCAGCGAGACGTTCCACGCCCCGCCCCCGGTGTCGAACCACTGGGCACCGGCCTGCCAGGCGAACGCGGCGAACTGCGGCGCGCCGTCCGTCGCGAAGGCGGTCAGCCACCGGCCGGGCGCCTTGCGGCGCACGGTGCGGGACGCCTCCTCGAACGCGTCCCAGGTGCGCGGGACCTCGATGCCGTACTCGGCGAAGAGGTCCGTGCGGTAGTGCATCACCATCGGTTCGACGTCGAGCGGCAGGCTGAAGACGCGCTTCTCGAACGTGGTGAGGCCCAGGGCCTGCGGCAGCAGTTTCGCCCGCAGCCCGTCGCTCAGCAGGTCGGTGAGCTCCAGCGCGACGCCGTCGATGGCGAAGCCCGGGACCTGGGGGTATTCGATCGTCGCGACGTCCGGGGCGTTGCCTGCCCTGGAGGCGTTGCTGAGCTTCGCGTATCCGCCCTGACCGCCCGTGGGGATCTGCTGGAAGTCGACCTGGATCGTGTCGTGCGTCCGGTTGAACGCGTCCACCACCTCCTGGCTGCCGCGCAGGGCGGACCAGAAGGTGATGTGCGTGGCGTTGCGGCCGGCCTTGTTGCTGACGGTGCTGGTCCTGCTCGTGCTGTCCGACCCCGACGTGCCACCGCTGCAGGCGCTCAGCGCGCCCGCCAGCGGTACTGCGGCCATCGTGCCGAGCACGGATCGACGGCTCTGTCGACCGGGCATGGGCGCCTCCCGCGGCTCCTGAATGAGGACACGGGGAATCCTGTTCGGCTGATCGGTAGCGGTCAATACATCGATCAGAAGAAAATTAAAGCGGTCAAACGGTCAGTCCGTGGTGGGGGTGATCGCCCGTGCCGAACCGCGCACCTTCAGCTCGGGCAGCAACTCCGTCCGGCGCACCGGGCCGGAGGCCCCCGCGGCACCGGAGAGACGGTGGAGCAGCAGTTCGGCGGCGGCCCTGCCGACCTCCGCCTTGGGCGGCGCGACCGCGGTCAGCGGCGTGCTGCCGAGGGCCGCGACCACATCGTCGTACGCCACGACCGAGCAGTCCCGGGGCACCTGCACCCCACTCTCGGCCAGGCGCTGCACCAGCATCAGGGCGTCCACATCGCCGTGCAGCACCGCCGCCGTGGCGCCGCGTTCGCGCAGCAGCGCAGCGAGATCCGGTGCGTGGCCGCCGGCCCCGGGGGAGACGGGGGCCGGCCCCGCGCCGGACGGGCCGGGGCCCGGCACCGCGTCCGGCGAGCTCAGCACCACCGTCCAGTCCACCACCTCCGGGCGGCCGGCCGCTATCTCGGCGAACGCCGCGCGCACGGTGCGTGCCGTCGGGCTGTCGTCGCGCGCAGCCAGCACGATCCGGCGGTGGCCCAGTGACACCAGGTGCTCCACGGCCAGGTGAGTCCCGTACCAGTGGTCGGAACAGACCGAGTCCAGTGCGTGCAGCGCGCTGCCCGGCCGGGGCCGCCGCTCCATCAGCACGGTCGGCACCCCCACGTCCGCCAGCCAGCCGTAGTCCTGCTCCTCCGACAGGGCGTTGCGCCAGCGCGGGGCGATCAGCAGCCCCCGCGCCCCGTCCGCGAGGGCCCGCTCCACCAGCGGCCGTTCGGCATCGGGCGACTGCGAGGCGATGTGCAGGGCGATCCGGATCCCGGACTCCTCAAGCACCGACCGGGCGCCGTGCAGCGTCTCGTACAGGTACGAGTGCCGCTCCGGAACGACCAGCGCCACGGCGCCGCCCTCGGCTGCCGGTTCGCCCCCGCGCGGACCCGGCAACGCCGCGAGCCCCACCGGATCGCGCAACGGCCTGGCCACTCCGTGACCGCGCCTGAGCCGCCCCGCCCGGGTCAGCTCCTCGACATCCCGCCGTACCGTGACCACGGAGACGTCCAGCTCGGCGGCGAGCACGCTGACCTTGACCGGACCGCGCGACTCCACCACCGCCATGATCCGCTGACGCCTGAGTTCAACCGGCTCCCGCATGCTGCTGGCCCCCTCGCCGTACCGCTGTGCGTTGTGCGTTTGAACGCTTCGTGTGAGCGCTTGGAGCGCAGCATAACCATGCGGGCCCGCGGGCTGGGCGCAGGCCGAGAACCATGGGGGATTACGATCTGTTCCTGGCATGGACACCCTCACCCTTTGGCAACTGGCGGCACTGGCCGCGGCATCCGCGCTCGTCGGCTTCTCCAAGACGGCGGTCAGCGGCGCCAACACGATCAGTCTCGCGGTGTTCGCGGCGGTGCTCCCCGCCCGTGAGTCCACCGGAGTGCTGCTCCCGATCCTCATCGCGGGTGATGTGCTCGCCGTGCTCACCTACCGGCGCCACGCGCACTGGCCGACGCTGCTGCGGCTCTTCCCCGCCGTCGCCGCCGGCGTGGTGGCGGGCACCCTGTTCATGGTGTGGGCCGATGACGCCGCCGTGCGGACCTCGATCGGAGGGATCCTGGTGTTCATGGCGGGGGTCACCGTCTGGCGGCGCCGCACGGCGGCCGGGAGCGAGGAGCCGGCGGCGGACACCGGGCCGCCCGCCGCCGCCGAGCGGCTCAAGGCCCGCTCGTACGGGGTGCTCGGCGGATTCACCACCATGGTCGCCAACGCGGGCGGCCCCGTCATGTCGCTTTATCTGCTTTCCGCCGGGTTCCGCAAGCTCGGCTTCCTCGGCACCTCCGCGTGGTTCTTCCTGATCGTCAACACGTCCAAGGTGCCCTTCAGCGTCGGCCTCGGGCTGATCGACGGGCAGTCGCTGCTGCTGGACGCCTGCATGCTGCTGTTCGTGCTCCCCGGCGCCTGGATCGGCCGCAAGTGCGTGGACCGGATCAACCAGACCCTCTTCGAACGCCTCGTCATCGGCGCGACCGTGCTGGGCGGTCTCCAACTGCTGCTGAACTGACGGCGGCCCTCCCGGACCGTGATCCGGAAGGGCCGGCCGCAGGCCTGGGGACGGAGGTCAGATGATGCCTTCCTCGATCTCCGCCTGCTCACGCGCGTTCCCGTACGCCGACGGCGTGCTGTAGGAACGCCGCGCGACGAACCACCACACGGTGGCCAGCACCAGCACGACGACCAGCGCGATCGACGCGTAGTTCATCGAGTCGATCGTCACCGGCGAGGACTGCGGCAGCAGGAACAGCACCGTCACGATGGCCACCCACACCACGGCGATCCAGCCGACCGGCTTCGACCAGCGGCCCAGGTGCCACGGCCCGCGCTCGAAACGGTCACCGGCGCGCAGCTTCAGGAAGATCGGGATGGCGTACGCGGGGGTGATCCCGATGACGTTGATCGCGGTCACCGCGCCGTACGCCGTCTCCGAGTACAGCGACGGCACGGCGAGCACACCGGCGACCACGACCGACAGCCACACCGCGTTGACCGGCGTCTGGGTGCGGGCGCTCACCTTGCGCCAGAGCGCGGAACCCGGCAGCGCGTTGTCCCGGCTGAAGGCGAACACCATCCGGCTGGCGGCGGCGACCTCGGCGTTCCCGCAGAAGAGCTGTGCCGCGATCACGATCAGCAGCATGGCCGTGGCGCCCGAGGTGCCCAGCGCGTCGATCAGGATCTGGGCCGGCGGCACCCCGGTGGCACTGTTCTGGGTGCCCGCGTAGTCCTGGATCGCGAACGTCAGCCCGGCCAGCAGCACGAAGCCGGCCAGCCACGACACCCAGATCGCGCGGACGATGCCACGGGCCGCGGAGACCGAGGCGTTCGAGGTCTCCTCCGACAGGTGGGCCGAGGCGTCGTAACCGCAGAAGGTGTACTGCGCCAGCAGCAGGCCGATCGCCGCCACGTAGAGCGGGTTCTCCCAGCCGGTGTCGTTGACGAACTCGGTGAAGACGAACGAGGGGGACTGGTGGTGCGAGGGCACGATCGCCAGAACGGAGACGATGACGGCGACGCCGACCAGGTGCCACCACACACTGATCGAGTTGAGCACGCTGACCAGCCGCACACCGAACAGGTTCAGCACGGCGTGCAGCAGCAGGATGCAGAGGAAGATGACCATCGTCTTGCCCGGAGTGGGCGAGAATCCCCACTGCAGATTCATCAGCGCGCCGGTGAACAGTGCGGCGCCGTAGTCGATACCGGCGATCGCACCGAGCAGTCCGAGCAGATTCAGCCAGCCGGTGTACCAGCCCCACTTGCGGCCGCCGAGCCGGTCCGCCATGTAGTACAGCGCCCCGGACGTCGGGTACGCACTGGTGACCTCGGCGAGCGCCATGCCCACGCAGAGCACGAACAGGCCGACCCCGGCCCAGCCCCACAGCATCACGGACGGCCCGCCGGTCGACATGCCGAAGCCGTAAAGGGTCATGCAGCCGGACAGGATCGAGATGACGGAGAAGCTGATGGCGAAGTTGCCGAAGCCGCCCATCCGGCGTGCGAGCACCGGTTGGTAGCCCAGCTCGCGCAGCCGCTGCTCCTCGTCCTTCGGCGCGTCGGCCTCGGAACCCGTGTGGGTCGAGGTGGGTATGGACATGGGGGGACCTCCGTGAGCGGTGACGGTGCGGGGGACAGTGAGGGGGTGCCGGGGTTCCGGCTCAGCCGTGCGGCCCACGGCCCGGTTCGCGTTCGGCGGCCAGGGCGCGGCTGCGGGCGCGGAGGAAGACCTCCTCGGCGCCGGCGGGATCCTTGGGGGATCGGGTGCGGTACGCCCAAGGCAGCGAGGTGAAATAGGGGCCGAGCTCCCTGAACACCGGTGCCGCGTCGGCGAACTGGAGCGCGCCCCACAGGGCGTGCGCCAGATGGTTCAGGTCGAGCAGGGTATGGCTGGGCGGGGGCGTGCGACGGAACCAGTGGTGCAGGGCGCGGACGGCGTCGCGTTCCGCGTCCTCGGTGACCCAGTGCAGGTCCAGCGCCTTCTCGTGGCCGCGTTCGCGGCGGTAGCGCTCGACCCGCACGTACAGCGGAAGCACGTGGAGCGCGGACCCGTCGGGCGCCGAAGAGGACGCCCACTGAACGAAGTTGACCGCTTCGGAGAGAGAGCCGCCGGCCTTGCGCGCATAGACGAACTGGAGCATCCGGTGGTAGGCCTCGCGGTTGTACGGATCGCGTTTGTCGGCCTCCGCCAGCAGACCCCAGGGGCCCGGGAAGAGCATGGGGCCCGGCGGACGCAGCCGGTGCTCCTCCAGCCGCTGGCGCTCGTCGAGCTGGGAGAGAGCCAGCAGGCACACCCAGGGGACCGGGTCCGCGGGTGAGGCGTGTGCGGCCGAGCGGCATGCCTCCCACGCCTGCTGCCACAGCTCCTGCGCGCGGTGATGCCCCTCGCGATGGGCACGGACGGCCCGCTCCACGACGACCCGGGCGTGCATCACGGCTGCCGCGACACTCCGGGGCTCCTCGACCAGCCAGGCCTGTACCGCGTCCGAGCCCGCGGCGACCGCGCCGAGCACCTGGGTGCGCTGGGTCCACAGCGTCCAGTCCGGAGTGCTCTCCAGCAGATCGCGCATGGAGAGCCAGCGACCGGTACGTAAATCCTGTAATGCGGAACGGAGTTCGTTGTCGTGGCCGGCCGGATGGTAAACCGGCCGGAAATCACTGTTGGCCATGGACGCGCTCGGGGCATGGTGTCGGTCTCATCGATCCTCAAGGACGTGGGGGGCGGAGCAGCTGTTGAAATATGAACTGCTGTAAAGCGTCCGGTTGTTGTTCGGCGGTGAGTGTAGAGCCCGTTGCGCCTAACCCCCGAATGATCCGTGGATCTTATTCAAGTCGATTGAGTAAACCGGAGGTTGAGCGATAGCGGAGAGTTCTGGACGTACGCCTTGCGGGTGCTTGACGTAACCGCTGGGCTGCACCACCCTGGGTTCCCGCAGCCGAAGATCATGATTCCGTTCAAGCGCCGGAGTTCGCGTGCCATTGGAGAGCCGATGACGAATCCGGTGCTTGCCGTGGACCAGGGAACCTCCGGCACGAAGGCGCTGGTGATCTGTCCGGAGCGTGGCGTGATCGGTTCCGCTTCGGCTCCGGTACGGCCCCGGTTCGGCGCGGGCGGAGTCGTCGAGGCGGACCCCGCGGAGCTGTTCGACTCGGTCGTCGACGCCGGGACGCGAGCCCTGGCCGAAGCTGGTGAACCGGCCGTCGCCGTCGGGCTCGCCAACCAGGGCGAGACCGTGCTCGCCTGGGACCCGGACACCGGCCGCCCGCTCACCGACGCGATCGTCTGGCAGGACCGGCGGGCCGCCGGAATCTGCGCTGAACTCGCGGACCGAGAAGATGAGTTGCGTAAACTCACCGGACTTCCGCTCGACCCGTACTTCGCCGCCCCGAAGATGGCCTGGGTACGCCGTGAGCTGACCCGCGAGGGAGTCGTCACCACCAGCGACTCCTGGCTGGTCCACCGGCTCACCGGGGAGTTCGTCACGGACGCCGCGACGGCCGGGCGTACCCAGCTGCTCGACCTCGACAGGGCCGGCTGGTCGGCCCCGGCCCTCGACATCTTCGGCCTGGGCGGCGAACGGCTGCCGTCGGTGGTCGACGCCGCCGGAGAGTTCGGCACCACGACCGCCTTCGGGGGCGAACTCCCCCTGACCGGACTCCTCGTCGACCAGCAGGCCGCCCTGCTGGCCCAGAGCGCACTGGAGCCGGGCACCGCCAAGTGCACCTACGGCACCGGTGCGTTCCTGCTGGCCCAGACCGGCGGGGTCCCACGCCGCAGCTCCACCGGACTGGTCAGCTGTGTGGCCTGGCGGCTCGGCGGGCGGACCAGCTACTGCCTGGACGGCCAGGTGTACACGGCGGCCTCGGCGGTGCGCTGGCTCACCGACCTCAAGGTGATCGACGGAGCCGCCGACCTGGACCCGGTCGGTGGCTCCGTCCCCGACTCCGGCGGCGTCACCTTCGTACCGGCGCTCGCCGGACTCGCCGCTCCCTGGTGGCGCGGAGACCTGCGGGGCTCGGTCACCGGACTGGGCCTGGACACCACCGCGGGACATCTGGTGCGCGCCCTGTGCGAGGGCATCGCCGCACAGGTCGTCGAACTGGCCGAGGCGGTGGCGACCGATCTGGGCGCACGCCCCGAGGTGCTGCGCGTGGACGGGGGACTGACCCGTTCCGCGCTGCTCATGCAGACCCAGGCCGACCTGCTGCAACGCCCCGTCGAGGTGTCCGCGCTGCCCGATGTCACCGCGCTCGGGGTGGGCGCCCTGGCCCGGATCGGCCTCGATCCGGGGCTCCCGCTCGGGCAGGCCGTACCCGCTTGGGAGCCGGCCGCGGTGTACGAGCCGCGGATCGGCCCGGACGAGGCGGCCGAGCGGCTCGCCCGGTTCCGCGCGGCGGTCGGTACTCTGCTGGAGCGGTCGTGACCGCTGACGGGGCGGGCCGATGACGTACACCGTCACACGGGCCGGCCAGCCGCTGCCCGGAGGCCCGCCGTACGACGTCACGGTCATCGGCGCCGGAGTGGTCGGCACCGCGATCGCCCGTGAGCTGGCCCGCTACCGAGTCCGTACCGCCCTCGTCGAGGCATCGGACGACATCGGCAACGGCACATCGAAGGCCAACACCGCCATCCTGCACACCGGATTCGACGCCGTACCCGGCTCGCTGGAGGCCAGGCTGGTACGCGAGGGGCAGCGCACGCTCGCCGCGTACGCCGCCGGGACGGGCATCCCCGTCGAACGCGTCGGCGCCCTCCTCGTCGCCTGGGACGAGGAGCAACTCGCCGCGCTGCCAGACCTGTTGGCCAAGGCCGAAAAGAACGACTACCACGCCGCCCGGCTGCTGGACGCGGACCGGCTCGCCGAACTCGAACCCAACCTGGGGCCCGGCGCGCTCGGCGCACTGGAGATCCCCGACGAGTCGGTCATCTGCCCCTGGACGACCCCGCTCGCCTTTGCCACCCAGGCCCTGCTGGCCGGAGTCCACCTGCACCTGGACTGCCGTGTCACACACATCGGGTCCGGGCCCGGCCTCCACACCCTGACGACCAGCCGCGGCCCGATCCGCACCCGTCAGCTGATCAACGCCGCAGGGCTGCACGCCGACGAGATCGACCGCCTCCTCGGGCACGACACCTTCACCGTCACACCACGCCGCGGACAGCTCATCGTCTTCGACAAACTCGCCCGCGATCTCGTCCACCACATCCTGCTCCCCGTGCCCACCGCGGCGGGCAAGGGTGTTCTGGTGGCACCGACCGTCTTCGGCAACGTCCTGCTCGGCCCCACCTCCGAGGACCTCGACGACAAGACCGCCACCGAATCGACCGGGCACGGGCTCGCGCAGCTGCGGGAGAAGGGCCGCAGGATCCTGCCGCGGCTGATCGACGAGGAGGTCACGGCCGTCTACGCGGGACTCCGGGCCGCCACCGGGCACGAGGACTACCGGATCAAGGAGTACCCGGACCTGCGCTACATCGCCGTGGGTGGCATCCGGTCCACCGGGCTGACCGCCTCCATGGCCATCGCCCAGCACGTCGCCGGGCTGCTCGCCCGGACCGGCCTCGACCTGGGCGCCCCCACCGAACTGCCGCCCCTCACCCTGCCCGGCCTCGGCGAGGCGACGGACCGCCCCTACCTGGACGCCGCGCTCATCGCCCGGGACCCCGCCTACGGAACCGTGGTCTGCCACTGCGAACGCGTCACCGCGGGCGAGATCCGTGACGCGCTGGACTCCGTACTGCCGCCCCGCTCGGCCCAGGCACTGGCACGCAGGACCCGGGCGGGCAACGGGCGCTGTCAGGGCTTCCACTGCGGCGCCGGCCTCCGCGCACTGATCGAGGGGACCCCGTCATGACCCGCCGCGAGCGGACGGTGGATGTGCTGATCGTCGGGGCGGGCCCGGCCGGACTCGGTGCGGCGGCCGAACTCGCCGCATCGGGGGCGCGGGTCGAGGTCCTGGAGCGGGACCGGAGCGCGGGCGGCATCCCACGACACTGCCACCACGGCGGCTTCGGCAGCCGCCGCGGCGGCCTGAGCGGGCCCGAGTACGCCCGGCGCTGCACGGCCGCCGCCGAGCGGGCCGGCGCCACCCTGCGTACCGGAATCACCGTCACCGGCTGGGCCGGCCCCCGCACCCTCGACTCCACCGGGCCGGGCGGACTGGAACGGATCACGGCCGGCGCCGTCCTCCTCGCCACCGGCGCCAGGGAACGCCCCCGCAGCGCACGGCTCGTCCCGGGCACCCGCCCGGCCGGCGTCTACACCACCGGGGAACTCCAGCAGGCCGTCCACCTGCACCACCAGTACATCGGTACGCGAGCGGTGGTCGTCGGCGACGAACCGGTCAGCCGCACAGCCGCCGAAACCCTGCGCGCCGCCGGGGTCGAGGTGGCCGCCCTGGTGACCGGCGATCCGCCGGCCCCCCTCGCGGCACTGCACCGGAGCCGGCGTGCCCCGGTGCTCAGCCGCACCACCGTGACCGGCCTGACCGGGCACGGGCGGCTCACCGGTGTCACCGTGCGCCACCAGGACGGCCGGACCACGACGCTGCGCTGCGACACCGTGGTCTTCACCGGGGACTGGATCCCCGAACACGAACTGGCCCGGCGCGGCTCCGTGCCCCTGGACCCGGGGACCCGGGGCCCCGCCCACGACGCCTCGTACCGCACCGGGGAGCAGGGCGTCTTCGCCGTCGGGAACCTCCTGCACGCCGTCGAGAGCGCGGACACCGCGGCGGCCGAGGGCCGGGCCGCCGCCGCCCCGGTACTGCGCCATCTGGCCACGGGATCCTGGCCCGCCCGGCGCCCGGCACTGGCGGTATCGGCCCCGCTGACATGGATCGCGCCCAATCTCATCGCCCCCGACGGCGACCGGCCCCTGAACAACCGCTTCGTACTGCGCACCGAGCAGCGGCTGACCACCCCGCTGCTCGTGGTCCGTCAGGAAGGGCGGGTGCTGCACCGGCAACGACTGCTGCCGCCGGCCCGGCCGGGCCACCCCTTCCACCTGTCCGCCGACTGGCTCGACCGTGCCGATCCGCGGGGCGACACCGTACGGGTCACCGTGCACTGACGTCACGGCGGCGGTGGATCAGGGAATCAGCAGCCAGTCCGAACCGATCGCCGCCACCAGACCGATCCCGAGCAGCCAACTGCCCAGCCGGGTACGGCCGTTCCTGCTGAGCTCGATCACGATCCCGCACAGGATCAGCGCCAGTCCGTAGACGCCGACCACCAGCACGGAGGACCTGCTCGCGATCCGAAGCCCCAGGACCACCGCCATCGCGGCCATCCCGACCGAGGACAGGACGATGCGCAGACGTCTCGCCTGACGCGGCGTCAGTCGTCGCTCCTCGGCCTCGGCTCCGGGTGCGGCTTCGGCCTCGGGTGCGGGTATCGGGGTGTCCACGGCCTGGTCCTGGTCAGAAGTGCTCATGAGGCGGGATGGTAATAGCTTCGCGCGGCCCTGTTCACCGCTCTCGGTCAAGGGGAGGGAAAGTGCGCGGGAGGGAAACGACGCGTACCCACGCCTACGGGACAGCTCCACGGGACAGCTCCACGGGACAGCTCTACGGGACAGCTCTACGGGACAGCTCTACGGGACAGCTCTACGAGCTGCCCAGCAGGCGCGGCGCCTCCTCGGCCGCGTCGACGGGCCGGGCGCCCGCCGCCTCCACCCGCCCCGCCAGCTCCCGGGCCCAGCTGATCAGCGCACCGACGGCGATCCCGTGCGCCGAGGGGGCACAGGAGCCGCCGGAGGAGACCGCGTCCCCCGACGCGACGGGGCCCTCGCCCCCCGTGAACTCCGCGAGCGCCGCCCCGCCCCGGCGCAGCAACCGCGCCCCGCCCGTCACATTGCCCCGGGCGGCATGGGTCAGCCCGACCGCCAGCTGGGCCAGCCCGCGCCACAACTCCCGTTCCGCGTCGGGGCCCGACTTCCACGCATCCTCGAACACCTCGTGGGCATGGAACGGCATCCCGGCGTCGAGCAGCCGCTGCGCCTCGCGCACGGTCTCCTCCGGAGTGCGGACCACACCCTCCGGCTGCCGCTCCACACCCGGTGATCCGTACGGCAAGGGGCGCCCCAGCCCGTCGCGGGGGCGCGCGTTGTGCGCCCGGCCTTCGGTGTCCCGGTCCCTGCGAGTCTCGTCCACCCCCCGATTGTGCCCCGTACCTGCGGTGAACTCCCCGAAGCACTGTTGGTGGGCCCCCGCGCACGACTATTCTCGGCAGTTGTCCGTACCACTTTGGGGGAGGGTAGGCATGAAACCGTCCCGGCCGCTGTACGAGCGCGAACCGGAACTCGCCGCCGCCGCGCAAGCCGTCGACGCACTCTGCGGCGCACAGGCGTCCGGCGGGCTGCTGATCTTCAGCGGTGACGCAGGCATCGGCAAGACGGCGCTGCTGGCCGAGATCCAGACCATGGCAGCCGACCGGTGCACCGTCTGGTCCGCACGGGGCGGCGAGACCGTCACCTCCGTCCCGTTCCACGTCGTACGCCAACTGCTCCAGCCCGCACTGGACCAGCTCCCCATCGACGACGTACGCGCCCTGTTCGGATCCTGGTACGAGATCGCCGCACCGGCCCTGGGACTCGTCGAACCGACCGGCCCGCAGCCCGATCCGCAGGGTGTGCGCGACGGTCTCGACTGGGTCGTCTCCCGGCTCGCGTCCCGGCTGAGCCACCGCCCGCTGCTGCTCGTCATCGACGACGCCCACTGGGCCGACGGCGAGTCCCTCGCCTGGCTCGCCTCGTTCACCGCCCGCCTCGGCGAACTTCCGGTCCTGGTCGTCCAGGCGCACCGCCCCGAGGAGCTCGCGGCCCGGGAGGCGGCGCGCACCGCCGCGGGCGGCCACCCGGCACAGGTCCGGGTCGCGCTGCGGGCCCTCACACCGGAAGCCACCGCCGAACTGGTCCGCGCGGGTCTGGGCGAGCACGCCGACGACCCGTTCTGCCGCGAGGTGTGGGCCGTCACCGGCGGCAACCCGTACGAGGCCGTCGAGCTCGTCGCCAAGGTCCAGGACCGCGAACTGGCGCCGCTGGAGGAATCCGCCGGTCTGCTGCGCGAACTCGGCGCGTCGGCCCGCGGCAGCGGACTCGTCGCCCGGCTCGAACGGCTCGGCACCAACGCGAACCGGTTCGCCTGGGCCGCCGCCGTCCTCGGCACCGACATCTCCCAGGACCTCGCCGCCACCCTGGCCGGCATGAGCCCCGCCGAGGCGGCCGACTGCACGGCCCGGCTGCGCGAGGCCCGCATCGTCAGCGGCTTCGACCCGCTGGAGTTCGTGCACCCGCTGATCGCCACCGCCGTCTACCGCTCGATTCCGCCGGCCACCCGCACCGCGATGCACGGCAGGGCGGCCTGGGCGATCACCCGGGCCGGTCTCGGACCCGCCGCTGCCTCCCGGCATCTGCTCGAAGTCCACCCGGACGACGACCAGGAGCTGGTCGAGCAACTCCGCGCGGCCTCGAACCAGCACCTCGCGGTCGGCGCCCCGGAGGCAGCCCGCCGCTGCCTCGAACGGGCGCTCCAGGAACCACCGCGCCACGATGTGCGCGCCACCCTGCTCTACGAACTGGGCTGCGCCACGCTGCTCAGCTCACCGCCCACCACCGTGCAGCATCTGCGGGCCGCGCTCGACCTGCCGGGTCTCGCCGACGACCTGCGGGTCGACGCCACGTTCCGGCTGGCCGCCGCGCTGTCCCACAACAACCAGCTGAAGGAGGCGGCGCTCGCCCTCGCCGCCGAGGCCGAGCGCACCGCACCCGGCCCCGGCCTGATGCGTCTGCAGGCCGCGCACTTCCTCTGGGAAGGCATGCAGGCGACCGAGGAGGACGGACCGGGCCGCTCGCGCCGGCTCGCCGCCAACGCCGACCACCTCGCCGGCCGGGACAACGCCGAGCGGGCGCTGCTCACCCTGCGCGCCTTCGACGCCATGCTGCGCGGCGAGAACTCCCAGCTGATCGTGGACCTCTGCGAGCGCGCTCTGGTCAACGGGCACCCCGCCCGCGGTCTCGGCTGGACCGATACGGAATGGGGCTTCGAGCTCCCCACCCTGCTGGGCATCACCTACGCCTTCACCGACCAACTCGACCGGGCGGAGGAGCTGTTCGGCGAGGCCGTGCGCGCCTTCGAGATCTCCGGCTGGAGCGGCGCCCACCTGGCCTTCGCCCATACGCTCCTCGGCCTGGTCCACCGCCGACGCGGCCGCCTCGCCGAGGCCGAGGGCTTCCTGCGCGAGGGCCTCCGCCTCGCCGACCGTGTCGGCAGCGGCCTGCCCGTCCACTGGGACGCCGCGTGTCTGCTCATCGACACCCTGCTGGCGCGCGGCCGGATCACCGAGGCCCGCAAGGTCGCCGACCAGTACGACTTCGGGCTGCCCTACCCGAGCGCCATGGTGCTGCCCGACGCGCCGTGCGTCCGGGGGCGCCTGCTGCTCGCCGAAGGCCGTATGAAGGAAGCGGTCACCGAGCTGGAAGCCGCCGGTCAGGCCCTCGAACCGCGCGGCAGGTTCAACGGCATCTGGGGCCCGTGGGCCGGCGACCTCGCACGCGCACTGGCCGAGGAGGACCGGGGCCGCGCAGCCCAGCTCGCCAACTCGGCGCGGGTGCACGCCGAGCGGTTCGGAACGGACACCGCGATCGGCGAGGCACTGCGCTGCGTCTCGCTCTTCGCACCCCCGGAGGAGGCGGCGCACCTGCTGGGCGAGGCGGTCCGCCATCTGGAGGCGTCCCCGTCCAACTACGAGCTCGCCCTCGCTCTCGTCGACCACGGCATCGCGGCCCGCTCGCCGAGGCAGCTCGCACGGGCGTACAAGCTGGCGACCGCCTGCGGCGCGGAATCCCTGGCGACCCGCGCCCAGCAGGCACGGGCGTCGATCCGGTCCACCGAGTGAGGTAATGTTTGTCCTGCGCAGCCGCCCGGTGACATCCGGACGATCTGTAGCGGGACGTGGCGCAGCTTGGTAGCGCACTTGACTGGGGGTCAAGGGGTCGCAGGTTCAAATCCTGTCGTCCCGACTTGCAAGAGTCGAGGTCAGGGCCGGTTTCGGAGAAATCCGAAACCGGCCCTTGATCTTTTTCGGGGAAGCCGTCACAGGTAGTCGTTGGTCCAGGCGCCCGTCTTGATCTCGGCTGATCCGGGCAGGGCGCCCAGCTCGATCACGAACTGGAGCGTGTACTTCCATGTGCCCTTGTCCATGTCTGCGTAAATGGGCCAATCGACTTCCTCGACACTGGCCCGCATCACCGGGTCGGGGATGCCGGGCATCGCTTTTCTGACCGCGGGCACGATGTCCGGGTCGTCCACGTGCAAGTTCAGGTAGGCCGAGCCCTGTTCCACCGCTGTGAGGAATTTCCTGACCGTCGGGGCGTGCTGGTCGGCGTAGGCCTCACGGGTCACCACCACCTGCCCGTAGCCGGCGTAGGAACCCGACCATTCATGCACCGTCTGCGAGTCCGCTACGACCACGCCGTCTCCGGCAGCCTGGATCCGTAACGGGAGCGGCTCCGAGGTGACGAACCAGTCGATCCGGCCGTCGGCGAGCGCCGCCCGGTCCTCGGTGGGGCTGGACAGGGACACCCACGAGACCTCGTCGAGGCCCACGGAGCGGTTCTTGAGGAACATCCCCGCCTCCGCCTTCGTGTTGGCTGAGCTGTAGCCGCCGGCTGAGCCGACGAGAGCCTGGGCCACCTTCTTGGGTGACGTGCTGGACGTGAGTGAGTGCCGCGTCGCGAACTTCTTGCTCACGACAAGGCCGAGCGGGTTGCCCAGCCCGTCTGCGCCGATCGCGATCTCGTCGTGTCCCTCTGCCTCCGCTGACAGGAAGTTGGTGGGGCTGGAGTTGAGGAACTGGAGCGAGCCGGATTCCAGGGCCGGTGTTCCGCCGGCCGCCGTCACATGTACGAACGTGACCTTCAGTCCCTGCTCACGGAAGAAGCCGCGGGCATCCGCCACCCGCAGGGGCGCATCGAAGATGTTGCCCGCCACGCCGACAGTGACCTGTTGCGCTTCGTCGGAGCCGGGACTGCTGGAACCACCGCACGCTGCCAGCAGGACCCAACCGAGCGCCACGGTGGTCGCGACCACCATCCTTCCGGGGGAGAGCGGCACCGGCCTGCCGTCGGCGGAGGCCGAGGTGGCCTGTCTGAGGCGGTACTCCATGCTTCTCCTGTCACCAAGTCCTGTGGATGGGGACCGGCCGTCGGTGCCCGGGGGAACTGGCGAGCTCACGTCCGGCTCGCTGCCCCGGGCGATCCGTCCGACGGCGCCCCCCGGGAGTGCGGCTTCCGATGCCGCCGAGCCGCGGCCCTTGTCGCCACCTGCGCCGCCATGGCTCGTGCCATGCCCCAGGTGAGATCAGCGCTCCACGAGGGAACAGTCCACGAGGGAACATCGATTGTCCGACAAGCGGTGCGTGGAATCTAACAGCAGCATCGTCGCGCTTCAAGGGGCCGGGAGAGGGGCTCGTGCTGCCCTTGGCCGGCAGTTCCTTGGCTGCCTCGTCCTGGCCTGGTGCATGTCGTCGGATCGGTGTCTCCATGGCGCCCGCGGGGGAGTGCGGCGTCCTCGGTGCGAAGGTGAGGCCGGGTGGCAGGAGTCCTGGGGGGAGCACTTGTTTGTCTGACGATCCGAGTCGCGTAACGATAGAAATCGGGTGATTGTGACCGTGTCGTGGGGCCGCGCGGTGCGGCTGCGGCTTCCCCGCTCCGGCGTCGACCCGTCCCGCGCGTGGGCACTCTGCGTGGTCGATCCCTTGTGCTCCGCCCATAACGAGCTCTTGTCGGACAGTTCTCCGGCGGGTAACTCGAGTTTCCTGTGAGTGAAAGCTTCTTCCTGCGCACTTCTTGTGCGGCCCGAGTGGCGGTGTTAGCTTCCCCTCATCGGTTGTCAGACAATCTGGCGGTGCCAGGGTTGCCGATGACTGATTAGCAGGAGAACCAGGTCGGCCTGGACGCTCGTTCGCGTGCGGCAGGAGACCACCTTCACAGCACCGCCATCCACAAACGCCGCCACTGGCGCGAGCGCACGGCCCCGCTTCATCTCTTGCGAGGACGGCCGAGGAGACAGATATGTCGACCACACAGCGCAACTCCCATGCGGAGGCACTCCGTTTGGACCACGTCACGCTGGAGTTTCCCGGGACTCACCGACCGGCGATCGAGGACGTGTCGTTCAAGGTCGATCGCGGCAAGGTCGTGGCCGTGATCGGGCCCAGCGGGTGCGGGAAGAGCACCATCCTCAACCTGGCCGCCGGACTGCTCACCCCCACGCAGGGCCAGGTGCACTACGCCGGAGAGCCGGTCACCGCCGTCAACTCGGACGCCGCGTACGTGACTCAGCAGTCCCACCTGCTGCCCTGGCTGAGCGTCCGGTCCAACATCGGTCTGGCGCTGAAGTTCCGCAAGGTGCCCAAGGAGGAGCGCGAGGAGCGCGTCGCCCAGTGGGTCGACCTCGTCGGCCTGACCGGTTTCGAGCAACACTTCCCCCGGGAGCTGTCGGGCGGAATGCAGAAGCGCTGTGCGATAGCGCGGGCATTGATCTACAACCCGTCCATCGTGCTGATGGACGAGCCGTTCGGGCCGCTCGACGCCATCACCCGGCTCGAGCTCCAGCAGGAACTGCTCAACATCTGGCGGGAGCAGAACGGGACCCTGATCTTCGTCACGCACGACCTCAACGAGGCCATCTACCTCGCGGACGAGGTCGTCGTGATGTCCAAGGGGCCCGGCACGATCCGCCGTGTCATCCAGGTCCCCTTCGAACGCCCGCGACAGATCGGCTCGCTCGTAGAGTCACCCGAATTCTCGGAGCTCTACAACGACCTCTGGAGTCTGTTCGCCGCGGAGCGTAAGGCCGCCGCGTAACGCGGTCACGCCCCGCAGCCGGAGCCGGCTGCCCGCACGGGCCCTGCGGTCCGATATGCCCGGAGCTCCGCGTCCCAAGCCACCATGCCGGTTGTGCCGTCACGCCCTCGTGTCCGTCTGACGTCGCGCCTGCCGCCGAGTGAGGTTCAAAGTCTTGATATCGATCACGGAAGAGATCGTCGTACCGAGTCCGCACGAACGTGTCTGGGAGGTCATCTCCGATCCCTCTGCCGTCGTGTCCTGTATCGGTGGCGCCGAGCTCGGTCCTTCGCACGACGACGGATCCTTCGACGGGACCCTGGCGATCAGGTTCGGCGGGCTGCGGGTCAAGTTCGCCGCCCGGGTCTCCCTGGACCTGGACGAGTCCACACACGAGGGACGGCTGACGGCCCGAGGCGCGGACGGTCAGGGCGCCACCCGGTTCAGTGCCGGCGCCACTTTCCGGGTCGTCGAGGGGGACGGCCCCGGCACCTCGCGGGTCTTCTGCGACGGGGAGATCAAACTCAACGGCAAACTCGCCAAGTTGATCGAGTCGGGTGCGGGGATGGTGGTCTCCAGGATGACGAAGGAGTTCACCGACCAGCTGGTCCAGAAGTGCGCGGCGACTCCTGCCGAGCCCCTCGCTGTCGCGGCCGCCGAGCCGCTCGCCACCGCATCCGACGGGGCGCAGCCGGTCCGGCCCCGGCCGGCCGGCCTCTTCGCCCGCCTGCGCGAGTGGTGGGCGGGGCGGCGGTCCAGACGCGCGGGGCAGCCGGCGCGGCTTCCTGAGGGCAGGTCGGCCGAGGCACTCGACCGGGGAGGTCGGCGATGACAACGTCCAGGCTCAACAAGGTGATCGGCGCCCTGGACGCGGGGCAGCACGTCTTCGCGACCTTCTCCGCGGCCGATCCGACGTCGGCGGTCGAGCTGAGCAACTCGGACTACGACGCCGTGGTGTTCGAGATGGAGCACAAGCCCTGGGACATCAACGCGCTCAAGGACAGCTTCCAGTACCTCCTGAACAGGCGCAGGGTCTTCGAGGCGGACACTCTCGCGCCGGACGTCACCCCGATCGTCCGCATCCCGGCCAACGGTGCGGAGAAGGCCCAGTGGCACGCCAAACAGGCCCTCGACCTCGGTGCGTTCGGCATCATCTGGCCGCACATCTCCACGGTGGAGGAGGCCCGTAACGCCGTGGCCGCCTGCCGCTACCCGCGGCTGCCCGACGCGCCCCGCTACGAGCCGGCCGGTCTGCGAGGGGACGGCCCGCACGCGGCGACACGGTACTGGGGCATCTCGAACATCGAGTACTACGCCCGGGCCGACGTGTGGCCGCTCGCCCCGGACGGGGAGATCCTGGTGGGCCTCATGATCGAGGACCAGCTCGGCATCAAGAACCTGCCGGACATCCTCGACCGGGTGCCGGGCATCGGGCTGGTGCTGATCGGCGAGGGCGACATGAGCCAGGAACTGGGCTTCCCCCGCCAGTACGAACACCCGCGCGTCCTGGAGTGCAAGCGGCGGATCCTCGACATCTGCGGTGAACGCGGAGTCGCCGTGGGCCACCCGCACGTCACCGCCGGCAACGTCAAGCAGGTACTCGACGACGGCTACCGCTTCCTGATGTCGGCGCCGGTGCGCACCTACCCCGGCCTGCACAGGGCGAGGGAGCTGACCGGCCGCGGCTGACGGGCCTATCCGCCCCGGCCGCGCAGCACGTCACCACCGCATCGCGAGTTTCGGAGTACTTCATGATCATCGACAGTCATGGCCACTTCACCACGGCGCCCCCGGCGCTGGGGGAGTGGCGGGAGAAGCAGATCAAGGCGTTCGAGGAGTCCGGCGCCAGGGTCTCGCCCGACGAGCTGCACATCGGCGACGACGAGATCCGCACCGCCATCGAGGGCGGGCAGCTGAAGCTGCAGACGGAGCGCGGCACCGACCTGACGGTCTTCTCACCGGGCGCGGGCAAGATGGCGCATCACTACGGCGACGAGCGCACCAGCCTCGACTGGTCGCGCGTCAGCAACGACCTGATCGCCCGCGTCTGCGGCCTCTTCCCCGAGCGGTTCGTGGGCGTGTGCCAGCTCCCGCAGTCCCCGGGCGACGCACTGGCCGCGTCCGTAGGCAACTCGGCCGCCGAACTGGAGCGCTGTGTTGCGGAGTTGGGCTTCGTCGGCTGTCTGCTCAACCCGGACCCGTCGGACGGCTACTACCAGGCGCCGCCGCTCACGGACCGGGTCTACTACCCGCTCTACGAGAAGATGACCGAGCTCGACGTCCCCGCGATGATCCACGTCGCGATGTCGAGGAACCCGGCGATGCAGGGCACCTGCGCCCACTACCTCGCCGGCGACACCGCGGCGTTCATGCAGCTGTGCGAGTCCGACCTGTTCAAGGACTTCCCGACGCTGAAGCTGATCCTGCCGCACGGCGGCGGAGCCGTCCCGTACCACTGGGGCCGCTACCGCGGAATGATGCAGGACCGCGGCCGGCCGCCGCTGGAGGAATCGGTCCTGCGCAACGTCTACTTCGACACCTGCGTGTACCACAAGCGCGGCATGGAGCTGCTGCTCGACATCATCCCCGCGCGGAACGTCCTGTTCGCCTCGGAGATGATCGGCGCCGTCCGCAGCGTGGACCCGGAGACCGGGCGTCGGTTCGACGACACCAAGTACACCCTCGACTCCATCGACAGCCTGAGCGACACCGACCGGCAGGCGGTGTACGGAGGCAACGCGCTCCGGGTCTTCTCACGGCTCGACGGCGTCCTGAAAGCGCGGGCGACGGCCGCGGCGAACGTGAAGGAGTACCGGAAATGAAGGTCTACGAAGCCCTGGCCGAGGCGTTCGTCAAGGAAGGCACCAGCGATGTCTTCGGCATGATGGGCGACGCCAACATGCGCTGGATGGCCGCGCTCGCCGACCGCGGTGTGCGGCTGTACGAAGTGCGGCACGAGGGTTCCGGCCTCGGGATGGCGGACGGCTGGGCACGTGGTTCGGGACAGCCGGGCGTGGTCACCACGACCAGCGGCCCCGGCGTCTCGCAGCTGGCCACCTCGATGCTCTGCGCGAGCCGGGCGGGCACCCCCCTGGTCGCCTTCTGCGGGGAGACCCCGCTGGGTGACGAGGGTGCCACCCAGTACCTCGACCAGCGGCGCTTCGCCGCCGCGATCGAGTGCGAGTTCATCCAGGTGACCCGGCCGGAGAACGCCCAGGAGGCCGTGCGGGACGCCTTCTACCTGGCGCGGACGAAATCCAGGCCGGTCATGATCAGTGCGCCCTTCGACGTCCAGGTCGCCGACATGGACGACTACGACGAGAACTACGTACCGTCCACCGCCCTGATCGAGAAGTCCCGGCTGCTGCCCGACCCGGACAGGGTCCGGGCCGCCTGCGACCTGATCCAGGATGCCGAGCGCGTGGTGATCATCGCGGGGCGGGGTGCGCGTGGGGCTGACTCCGGTGAGGAGATCCTGGCTCTCCAGGAGCGGACCGGCGCCCTGCTGGCCACCACTCTGCAGGCGAAGAACTGGCTGTGCGACCGCACCGACTTCCACGTCGGCCTGTCGGGCCTGTTCGGCGACAAGCTGTCGATGGAGCTGTTGCAGGAGGCCGACTGCGTGATCGCGGTGGGTGCCAGCCTGAACCACTACACCATCGAGAGCGGCTACCTCTATCCGGAAGCCGAGTACATCCAGATCGACACCGCCCCGCACCTGGTGATGGGCAACGGCAAGGGGGCGGACTGCTACCTGCAGGCCGACGCGGTCACCGCCCTCGGCGAGCTGACCCGGGTACTGGAGGAGCGGTCCGTCCGGCTGGCGGGTTACCACACCGACCAGGTCCGGAAGCATCTGACCGGCCGGCTCCAGCAGCCCGAGTACGTGCGGGAACCCGGCCGGCTCGACCCGCGCGAGGCCATCTGGATCCTCGACCACGAACTCCCGGGCGAGATAGGCCTGGTGCTGGGCAGCGGACACCAGACCGACTTCGGCACCATGCTCTTCCAGCGCTCCCGTGACGTGCTCTCCAACTACGGCATGTTCGGCGCCATCGGGCAGGCCCCGCTGATCGCCATGGGCCAGATGGTCGCCAGGGGCAACAGGCCCGGCTTCGTGGTCGAGGGCGACGCGAGCTTCATCATGCATCTGTCGGAGTTCGAGACGGCGTGCCGGTACGACATCCCCCTGCTGGTCGTAGTGATGAACGACCAGGGCCTCGGCGCCGAGTACCACAAGGCGAAGGCGAAGGGACTCGACCCGGAGCTGGCGACCATCTCCACGCCCGAACTGGGCACGGTCGCACGGTCGCTCGGCGGCGGCGGAGCCACTGTCCGCACCGCGCAGGAACTGCGCGACGCACTGGCCGAGTACGTGCGGGCCCCCCGGCCCACCGTGATCGACGTCCGAATCACCCGCGAGGTGCTGAGCACCCCGTACCGCCGTATCCAGTACGGCGAGGACGTGTGAGCCGGATGAGCGGGACACACACCACCGCACCGCTCACCGTACTGCTGGGCGACTACCCGCACACCCGGCCGCTGAAGGACGGGACCATCCCCGTGGAGGGGGTGGGATGCCGGTACCTGGAGTCCTCCCCGCTGCCACCTGCCTTCGCCCGGATGGTCCGCGAACTGGCCTACGACATCTGCGAGATGCCCATGGCCACCTACCTCCAGGCACGGGACGCCGGCATCCCGGTGACCCTGCTGCCGGCGGTGCTGGTGGGAAGCACACACCACCGTTCCCTGACCCGGCTGCCGGAAGGGCCGGGTACCACCCCTGCCGATCTCGTCGGCGGGCGTGTGGGTGTGCGCGCCTACGGCCAGACCACCGGACTGTGGGTGCGCGGCTGGCTGCGGGAGGAGTACGGGGTCAGGTCCTGCGATGTCACCTGGGTGACCACCGAGGACGTCCACGTCGCCCAGTACGTCAACCCGGCGAACGTGGAACGGTCGGGGGCCGGGCGGGTCGTGGACCTGCTGCGCTCCCACGACGTCTGCGCGGCGGTGCTCGGCCCGAAGGCCATCGGCGGACAGGGCGCCGGACTCGTCCCGCTCGTGGCGGACGCCGAGAGCGCCGGACTGGCCTGGGCGGAGCGGCACGGGACGGTCCCGGCGAACCATCTGCTGGTGGTGCGCGACGACGTCCTGCGTACCCGTCCGGATTCCGTGCTCAATTTCTACCGGGCTCTGAAGAAGGCGATCGCGCAGACCGCGGGCGAGCGGGACGGCTCTCCGGCTGGGCGCGCGGTCACGGCCGGGTGGAGCGCGTCGCTGAACGCCTGCCTGGAGATCGCCGGACGTTACGCCCTGGAGCAGGGCCTCATCGGCCACCAGGTCGATGTCGCGGCGATCGAGGAGCAGACGGCCTTCCTCGACAGGTGAGAAGACAGCCGGCACCGGTGCGCCGCCGGGCGGCGCACCGGTGAAGGAACAACGAGAGGAGGAGCAGCGATGCTGGAGCCAGTAGGGCTGCGCAAGCGGGGCAATCCGCCCACACGCAAGCCGGAGATCTGGACGCCCGACCTGCTCGACAAGGTCGCCTGGCGGGTGAAGGCGGCCAACGAGCCCTTCCGGGGCGTGGCCACGTCGGACGGGATCCAGCCGGGACTGTTCCCGCTGCGCGACACGGGCGCGGACGTCAGCAAGGTGTACGGGGCGGCGGAGGACTACCTGGCGGGCCTCACGGAGGAGCAGCTCGCCGAGGGCCGGTTCCCGATGGACGACGTGAGCTGGCGCCACTGGAACAACGGCGCCCGGTACTTCCTGCGCCACGGGCTCCTGCTGGAGGAGTTCGACGGAGCAGGGCGAGAGCGGGCCCTGGCGGTCATCCGGGCAAGCCTCAGCGCGGACGGTTACCGACAGACGGTCGACCTGATGCGACTCAACCTCACCATCGGCGAGCTGAGCGACAACACGCACGGCCTCAACGAGTGGCTGTACTGGTTCTCCCTCTACGGCGAGCCCGAGAACGGCGGCCCGTGGGGGTGGCAGCTCGACGGACACCACGTCAACATCAACTGCGTGTTCGTCGGGGACCAGATGGTCCTCACCCCCACCTTCCTGGGCGCCGAGCCGGTGGTCGCCGGATCCGGGAAGTACGCCGGGACCGTGGCCTTCCGGGGCGAGGAGGCACTCGGCCACGAGCTGTTCACCCGGCTCGACGGCCGGCGCCGGGAGCGGGCCGTCATCGCGGACACGATGCCGCCCGAACTGTTCGCCGGGGCCTTCCGGGACAACTTCGAGCTGAACTACCAGGGTCTGCGGCTGAGCGAGATGTCCGCCGGCCAGCGCGACACAGCGCTGCAGCTCATCGGCCTGTACGTGAACCGGGCCGACGACCGCCACGCCCGGGCGCGCATGGAGGAGGTGCTTGCCCACCTGGGGGACACCCGCTTCGGCTGGGCCGGGGATCCCGACGGCACCTTCTACTACCGCTTCCACAGCCCGGTGATCCTCATCGAGTTCGAGCACATGGCCGGCGTGCTCTTCGACAACGACTCCCCCTCACGCCGGCACATCCACACCATCGTGCGCACCCCCAACGGCAACGACTTCGGCGTCGACCTGCTGCGCCGGCACCACGAGCGGCACCACGGGCCGGGTGCGGCGCACCCCGGCCGACAGACCTGAGAACCCCGCTTCCCGCACATACGAGGAGAGAGAAATGAAGTTGGTGCTCGGCCGTGACGATCTCGCGGCAGCCGCGCTGTCGGCGGCCCGCGAAGCGGGTTCGGAGGCGGAGCGGGTCGACATCAAGCCGGTCCACAAAGCCTCCCGCGGTTTCGTGAACGAGTCGGACGTGGATCTGTGCGAGCTGGCGATCGTGACCGTTCTGCAGGCCCTCGCCTACGGCAAGCCGGTGCTGCTGCTGCCCGTCACCACCCTGGGACGCCACCAGCACCAGACGTTGGTGACCCTCGGCAAGCTGTCGGCCGCCGACGTGGAGGGGCACAGCGTCGGAGTCCGCGCCTGGAGCCAGACCACCGGCGTGTGGATGCGTGGATTCCTCACCGAGCAATACGGCATCGACCTGCGCAAGGCCGACTGGACGACGTACGAGGGTCATCACGTCAGGGGCGCTGAGGACCCGTCCTGGGTGCAGCGGGCCCCGCAGGGGACCAAGCTGCCGGCGGACTTCCTGGAGGGCCGGGTCGACTTCGGGATCATGGGCAACGAACTGCCCGCCGACGACCGCATCCGCACCGCCGTGGACAACGCCCACCAGGTCGCCGAGCAGTGGTCGAAGGACCAGGGGTTCATCCCTGTCAACCACGTGGTCGGCGTGTCCGAAGCCGCCGCCGCCGAACACTCCGCCGCGGTCCTCGCCGCTTACGACGCGATGCGGTCGGTACTCACCGCCGACGAGGAGGGCGGACCGGTCGCCCTGCACCCCGTGGGCTTCGAAGGACTGCGCGCGGCGTTCACCAAAGCGGCCGCCTACGCGCTGGAGCAGGACGTGATCCCGCGCGCGGTGGACTACGACGAACTCGTCGAACGGTCCTGCGCGGCATTCGGCGTCCCGCCGTCACGCCTCGGCGGTTGAAATCCGCGCCACGGACCGCCGGACCGGAAATCAGAATCAGCAAAGGACAGGCTATGGACAAGCTCACGGTGGTTCTCGGAGAGTTCCCGCACGCGCGGCCGCTGCTGGACGGCGACACGGAGACAGCGGGATTCCTGGTCGAGCCGGTGGAGGTCAAGCCGGTCATCGGCGCCTACCGGCGGATGATCCGGGACCTGGAGTTCGACGTGTGCGAGTTGGCACCGGTCTCCTACCTGATGGCACGCCAGGAGGGGATCGCGCTGACCGCGGTGCCGGTGTTCCTCAACAGGCGCTTCCACCACGGCGACGTGCAGTGCGCCGCCGGCTCCGGCATCCGCGTGCCGAAGGACCTGGAGGGACGCAGGGTCGGGGTGCGCGCCTACTCGGTGAGCACCGGAGTGTGGGTGCGCGGCGTCCTGCGCGACGAGTACGGGGTCGACATCGACCGGATCACCTGGGTGGTGGACGACGACGACCACATCGAGGGCCGCGTCCCGGCCAACGTCGAACGGGTCACCGACGGGCGCTCGCTGGGCGAACTGCTGCGCGCCGGAGAGATCGACGCCGCCCTGACCGGGAACGCCGGGACGGGACGGGCGGGCGCGCCCAAGGCCGGCTGGACGGCGGCGGCCGAACCGGAGACCGCAGGCGACGACGGCCCCTACCCGCTCTTCCCCGAAGCCGGCGCCCTCGCCGTGGATCACTACCTGCGCACCGGTGTCTACCCGCTGCACTCGCTGATCTCGGTGCGCACCGAGCTCGTGGAGCGCGATCCCGGCCTGCCGGCCAAGCTGTACGCCGCGTTCGCCGAGAGCAAGCGCCGTCACCTCGCCGCCCGGCCCCAGTGGTCGGCCGTGCCCCGGCTGGCCCGTCAGGGCCGCGCGATCGGTGGCGACCCCGTCCCCTACGGCATCGAGGCCAACGAGCCGAGCCTGAACGCGATGGTGCGGTTCGCGAAGGACCAGCACCTGCTCGACGCGGACTTCCCCACCGACCCGCGCGCACTGTTCGCGGCGGGCGAATACCCGGACGCCTGAGCCGGTCCGGACAGAACACACCGAAGACAGAAGACACAGGGAGCACCACGTGGACGTCGTCGACGCACACTGCCACATCATCTCCGAGGACCCGGCCAGGTACCCCGAGGCCCCGATCGGGGGCAAACAGTCCCAGTGGGCCGCCACCCGGCCGGTGACAGCCGAGGGGCTGATCAGCCGCATGGACGGGACCGGCATCGACCGGGCCGTCCTGGTCCAGGCCACCACGAACTACGGCTACGACAACTCCTACGTCCTCGACAGCTGCCGACGGTGGCCGGAGCGCTTCACAGCCGTCGGCACCGTCGACCCGCTGCGCCCGGACGCCGCCACGAACCTCAAGGCCGCGGTCGGCGAAGGGGGCCTGGCCGGCGTCCGGCTGTTCACCAGCGGCAGCACCGTGCCGACCCAGGGGGAGTGGTTCGTCGCCCCGGAGACGTTCCCCTTCTGGGAGCAGGCCGGGGAGCTGGACCTGCCCGTCTGCCTCCAGATGCGCCTCGGCCCGGCCACCGCACAGCTGGTGGAGCTCCTGGAGCGGTTCCCGGGCGTCAAGGTGCTCCTCGACCACATCGGCTATCCCGACATCGCCGCATCGCCCGCCCGCGCCGGGGCCGAAGTCGCGGAACTCGCTGTCCACCCCGGCCTGCACCTCAAGCTCACCCACCGCAACCTCGAACGGCTGCGGGACGCCGGAGAGCAGGCCGGAGAGTTCCTCGGACCGGTCGTCGAGGCGTTCGGAGCGGAGCGGATCGCCTGGGGGTCGAACTGCCCCGCGGCCGAGCAGTCGCTGCCGGAACTCCTCACCCTCGCGCAGGAGGTCCTGGCGGGGCTGCCGGAGCGGGACCGGCAGGCGATCTTCGCGGGGACGGCCCGGCGCCTGTACCCCTTCCCCGGCGAGCACGGAAGCTGACCTGCCATGCCGTCGGCTACTGTTCCGGCCTCAGTTCTCATTCCCATGGAAGACAAGGGCGGTCGAGGTGGACAGCGAAAGCATCGGTGCCGAATCCGGAGCGAAAGCATCGGGCACCCGCTACAGCCATGCCTACGAGGGGCTGCGCTCCTTGTTGCTGTCGGGCAGTATCGCGCCCGGCACGCGGCTCACCGAGGCGGACCTCACGCGGATGTTCGACGTGTCACGGAGCACGATGCGCACCGCACTGGCGCGGCTGACGCAGGAGGGCTACGTCACCGGCGAGGTCAACCGTGGGGTGCGCACCAGGAGCTTCTCCGCCGAGGAGGCGGCGGACATCCTGGAGGCCCGGGAGATCCTGGAGTCGGCACTCGCCGGCAAGGCGGCGGAACGGGCCACGGCCGAGGAGGTCGCAAGGCTGCGCGACACCCTTCAGGAGATGGAGGAGTCGCAGTCACGCGGCGATCAGGATGCCTACTCGCGTGGCAATCGCAGCTTCCACCAGCAGGTCAAACTGGCAGCGCACCAGGCGACCCTGGCCCGCGCCTACGACACGCTGCTCTACCCACTGGTGATGCGCCAGTACCGCAACCTCTCCGCGCAGCACCCGCGATCCGGGTCGCTGGAGGAGCACCAGACCATCCTCCTCGCCATCGTCACGCGCAATCCCGACGCGGCTGTCGCGGCGATGCGCCATCACGTCGGCTCCGCCCGCAGGGCGTTGCTGCTGGACAAGTCCCCGATGCCGCCGGTCACCTGACCGCACACGGGGGCGGAAAGCACCCCATGCGCCACACGGTTGACACCGAAGCGGGGCCGGTCGAGGGCATACCGTGCCGGGACCGCGCCGTCACCGTATTCCGAGGCATCCCGTATGCCGCCCCGCCGGTCGGAGACCTGCGGTGGCGGCCACCCCGGCCGACCGCGCGCTGGGAAGGCGTCCGACGCGCCGACCGGTTCGGGCCCATGTGCCCGCAGGCGCCGACCGACGCGGCCGCGACCGGTGTCGACGTGCCCATGAGCGAGGACTGCCTCAGTCTGAACATCTGGACGGGGTCGCCCTCCGCCGCCGAGCTGCGCCCCGTCCTCGTGTGGATCTACGGGGGTGGATTCCGCGAGGGTACGGGGGCCCACCCCCGGTATGACGGCGAGAACCTCGCGCGCAACGGCCTCGTCGTGCTCACCTTCAACTACCGCCTCGGCGCATTCGGATTCCTTGCCACACCGGAACTGAGCGAGGAGTCCGGACACGACGCCTCCGGTAACTACGGGCTGCTCGACTGCGTCGCCGCCCTGCGCTGGGTACGCGACAACATCGCGCACTTCGGCGGCGACCCCGGCCGCGTCACCATCGCCGGCCAGTCCGCGGGAGCGGGCATGGTCAACTTCCTGGCCATGTCCCCGCTCGCCAGGGGTCTGTTCCATCGTGCGATCGCACAGAGCCACGCCCGCTACGCACGCGATCCCGAACTCCGCTACATGTCCACCTCCTACCGGCCGCAGCCCGAAGCGGAGAGCGCCGGGGACCGATACGCAAGGGCACACGGCGCGCACACCGTCCGCGACCTGCGGAACCTGCACTGGCGGAAGCTGGTCGACGGGCACCACCCGCTCGACACGGCCGTCGACACCGGTGGTCCGGCGGGGCCGCCTCTGTTCCGTCCCGTCGTGGAGGGGTGGGCACTTCCCGCCGGCTACGACGAGACGTACTTCAAGGGCCTGCAGAACGACGTCGACTATCTCACCGGGAACAACCTCGACGAGAGCGGCGCCATCCCGGAGACCCTGGTCGCCGCCGTGCGTGCCGGGCGCCAGAAGGCCAGGCCCGGCTCGCCGCCGGTCAACGTGACCCTTGAACAACACGTCACCTCTGCCCGGCGGAAGTTCGGGCCCTTCGCCGAGGAGTTCCTGCGGCTGTACCCGGCCGGCACGGATGACGAGGCGGCAAGGGCGAGCAGCCTCGCGGCACGCGACAACTCCCGCATCTCGACCGCCCTGTGGGGCTCGGACTGGACGCTCCACGCCACCGGCACGGTGCGCTCCTACTTCTGGACCCACCGCACACCGGCTCCGGATTCCGGACCGAGGCGGGCCGGTCACGGTTCGGAGATCGACTACGTCTTCCACAACCCCACCGGCGGCACCGGTGCGTGGACCGCGGAAGACCACGAGATCGCCCGAACACTGGCCGGCTACTGGACCAACTTCGTCGCCACGGGAGACCCCAACGGAAGCGGCCTGCCCCATTGGCCGGCCTTCTCACCGGACTCCACCACCGTCATGGAGATCGGCGCGCGCTTCCGCACGATCCCCGTCTCCGATCCAGTCCGCACCGAGTTCTGGATTCGGTTCTTCGCCACTCAGCAAGCCTGGTGAACAAAGGAGTTCCCATGAACCACCGCACGAACCGCTCGTCCCTCGCACTGGCTGTCTCCGTGATCTCCGGCGCAGCGCTCCTGACCGCCTGCGGCAACGACGGCTCGTCGTCGGTCGGCTCGGACGGCAAGACGACCGTCTCGGTCGGCGTGAGCGGCAACGTCTTCGACCTGTCCATCCGGTTGGCCGACGAGGCCGGTTACTTCGACAAGCAGAACATCAAGATCAAGTACGTGACGCTGACCGCCTCCACCGGCACCTCGGCCCTCCAGTCGAATTCGGTGCAGTTCCTCAACTCCAGCCCGACCAGTTTCCTGGCCGGCCTCAGCAAGGGCCTGCCTGAGCTGGCCGTCGCGACGAACGGCGGAGGGAACCCGCTCGGAATCGTCGTCAGCACGGCGTTCGCCAAGAAGCACAGCCTGACCGCGGACAGCCCGGCGGCAGAGGTGGCCAAGGCGCTGGCCGACTCGACGGCCGGCGCCAGCTCCGCGAACACCAAGGCCGAAGCAGGAATCTTCCTCAAGGCGCACGGTGTCGACCCGGCCGAGCTGAAGTGGGTCTCGCTACCGAGCCCGGCCGCAGACAAGGCCGCACTCACCAAGAACGAGGTCGACTGGTTCATCACCTCGGAGCCGATCCCGCTCCAGGTCCAGCACGAGGGCGACGGCATTGTGGTGGCCAACCCCGAGAAGGTTCCCGAGTGGGGCGCGGCCAAGGCCGGATACGGCCAGGTCGTGGTCGTGAAGAAGGACTACGCGAAGAGCAATTCCGCCCTGGTCAAGGGATTCGCCACCGCCGTGCAGCAGGCGACCACCTACCTCGACACCCATGCCTCCAACGACAAGGCCGTCACGGCGGCGGCGCGCGAGAGCCTGCCGGGCATGCCCGACGACGTGCTGAGCGCGGCCGTGTCGGAGGTGGATTGGCCCAAGACCGCGCAGATGGATGCCGCGGGATGGAAGACGACCGTCGCCTTCGTGAAGGACGGCATAGGCGCGGTGCCGGACGCGAGCGTGTCGGCCGACAACTGGACCAACACGTACCTGCCGTGACACGGCCGAACCCAACCGGAAGGGAGAAGACCATGGCAACCGTCACCGACAAAGCCGTGACCGAGTCCGAGTCCGAGTCCGAGACGCCGGCCCGGCCCGTCAGGAAGGCAGGCGCCGGCTGGCAGAGCACGGGCTCCGTCATCGCGCTGCGCATCCTCGTGATCGTGGCCGCCCTCGTCCTGTGGCAGTTGATGAGCGGTCCTGTCGTACCCGAGTACGCGGTCAGCAAGCCCACCGAGGTGTACGACGCGCTCACGAACATGCTCGGATCCGCCGCCGGGTGGAACGACATCAGGGTGACCACCGTGGAGGTGCTGGCCGGTTTCGGTCTCGGCGTCGCCGCGGGGACGGTCATGGGCCTCGTACTGGGCTCCTTCCCGCTCCTGGGACGCGTTCTCGAACCGCTCGTCGCGGCGGTCAACGGCATCCCGAAGATCGCACTCGCCCCACTGTTCCTGCTGTTCTTCGGCATCGGCCCCTGGTCGAAGATCACCATCGCCATGACCGGTGTCGCCTTCGTGGTCTTCTACAACATCTATCTCGGCCTACGGATGCGCGAACGTGAACTCGTCGAGGTCGTCCAGGTGATGGGCGGGCGCAGGCACCATGTCCTGGGCTATGTGACGATCCCGACGCTCGCAGCGCCGTTCTTCGCCGCTCTCAAGACCGGTGGGCCGCTGGCCATCCTCGGCGTCATCGGGGGAGAGTTCATCGCCTCGTCCGAAGGTGTCGGACATGAACTGTTCACAGCCGCCCAGAACCTCGACGCGGCCTCCGAATTCGCCGGCCTCATCGTCCTCGTCGTGCTGACCCTGTCGCTCAACGGGGTACTCACCGGACTCGACACCTACGCGCTCAAGCGCCTCGGCCTCGCGGCCCGCCGCCGGCCCCGGACCAAGCGCTGAACCGTACCCTCACCGACACGTGAAAGGGCAGTTCCCCGATGAACGAAGCTCCGCACGTCTCAGCCGGTCCCACGCCGGGCGAGGAGTCATCGCCCCGGCGACGGCCCTCCCGCAGGACCGTCCTGGCAGCGGCCGTCGCGGCGTCGACCGCGACCGCCGTGCCACTCCTCGCCGGCACGTCGGCCGCCGCCCCACCGGAGAGGCACCGCGGTCAGGATCTGCTCTACATCGGCACCTGGGGCCGGAACGAGGTGCACGCCGTACGATTCGACGCCGTCCGCGGGACCATGAGCCCTCTCGGGGCCGTGGCGGACGTCAGCTCGAACTGGGTAGCGGTACACCCGACCCGGCCGGTTCTCTACGCGGCGGGCGGCGAGCCGGGCGGATTCATCCGCACCTTCCGTATCGACGACGTCTCGGGAGCTCTGCGGAAGACCGGCGAGATCCAGACGCAGGCGATCCCGGGCGGCAGCGGTGGGCTCTCGTACATCGGGCTCAACGCGGACTCGGACACCCTCCTGGTCGCCGACTTCGCCAGCGGCTCCGCAGCGACTGTGCCCATCCATCCGGACGGCCGGCTGGGCGCCGTGGCCTCCAGCGTGCAGGACACCGGCTCGGGGCCCAACCCCCGCCAGGCCGCCCCCCACACGCACCACGTGGTCATCGACCCGAGCCGCAGGTTCGCCCTGGTCGCGGACTTCGGTGCGGACCGGGTGTTCGTCCGGGGCTACGAACGGACCACACGCCGGCTGTCCCCCGGCGACAGCGCATACGCGACGGCACCGGGGTCGGGCCCGCGGCGCCTGGCCTTTCACCCCAACGGGTGGACGGTGTACCTGCTGAACGAACTGACGGCGGACATCGAGGTCCTGCGGTGGGACGCCCGCACCGGCGCCCTGTCTCCTCGCCAGCTCCTGACGACGAACGCCCCGGGCCACTCGGGCACCACCAGCGCAGCCGAACTGGCGGTCAGCGGCGATGGCCGCCACGTCTACACGTCCAACCGCGGCGACAACGCCCTGGTCGTCTTCTCCGCCGATCCGCGGACCGGTCTGCTCACCGAGGCCCAGCGCCTGCCGTGCGGAGGTGAAACACCCTGGAGTTTCTCCCTGCACCCCGGGGGACGGTGGCTGTTCGTCGCGAACGAAGCGAGCGGAACGGTCAACCTCTTCCGGGTGGACCCCCGATCCGGTCAGCTCACGGACACCGGGACGTCCGTCGACATCCCCACTCCCGACTGCATCAGCGTCCGCACGGCGCGCCGCTGAGGGGATCGACCCGCCTCCGGGCACGTCACGGATGCCGCCGGGCCCCATCGGACCCGGCGGCATCCGTGATGTCCCGGAGCCCCCGCCGCCCGCCGTCAGGAGAGACCGGTCGCTCCAGTCGCATCACGGCGGCGTCGAGCGTGACCTTCTCCGCGTCGGAGAAGTCGGCCAGGCGCGACAGGCCTTGGTTGTTGGACAATCGGTGGCCCACCTTTGCGAGTTGGGGCTCCAAGTGCCATGTTTTTGCAGGATGTCTTGTGATGATTTTTCCTCGGTGTTACGTTCACGCCCAACTTGTTCGACAATCCATGCGGCGGGCGCATGTGACCCACGAACCGAGCGGCACCTGGGACCCAAGCTGAGTCGCAGCTGACATGGCCATCCCACAGAGCCGGCGAACACCTCGTGCGCGGAGATCCTTCCGTGCGGTCGCGCGTCCCCCGACAACGAAAGGACCCGGACAGCGATGTCATCCGACATGAAGCGTCGAGCGTTCCTCGCGACCGGTGCGGCCGTCGCCGGAGTCGCACTCCTTCCCAAACCCTTCGCTGTGGCGGCAGCCTCATCCGGCAAGAAGGGCGTGATGCTGATGAACCGGATCGGTCCGTCCGGGTCAACCCTGTGCATCGCGAACGCCGACGGTTCGAACGAGCGCCCGCTGCTGCGGAGCGCGGCATTCGATCACCACGCCGCCTTCTCCGCCGACGGTGCGTCGGTGTTCTTCACATCCGAGCGCACCGGTGACGGGAACTCCTGCCTCTACCGGGCCAAGGCCGACGGATCGGACGTCCAGCCACTGGTGGTGAGTTCGGCCATGAACGACTGGGCCGTGCCGTCGCCGGACGGCAGGAAGGTCGCCTACGTGTCCACGAGCGGGGACCACAGGACACACATCTGGCTGCTCGACCTGAGCACGAACAAGCGGACCAACCTGACCGGGACGGCGGCCCTCGCCGGCGATCCCGCCAGTCCCGACGGCCACTTCCGCCCGTCCTGGTCGCCCGACGGCCAGTGGATCGCGTTCTCCAGCGACCGCAACACCGCGTGGCGCGGCCACGACAACGGCACCGGCTGGGAGCACACGCAGGAGCTGAGCGTCTACGTCATCCGACCCGACGGCACCGGATTCCGCCAGGTCGCGACCCGGGACGGATACTGCCTGGGTTCACCGAAGTGGTCGCCCGACGGGTCTCGGATCGTCTTCTACGAGATCACCGTCGAGGGAACCTGGGGTGCGCACCGGCCGGAGGCCATCGGGACCGTGGAGTCCCAGATCGTCTCGGTCGACGTGGTCACCGGTGCTCGTGTCGAGCACACCACCGGCCCCGGCCTCAAGGTCGCTCCGCAGTACGTGGGCGCGACCGAGATCGGCTATCTCGTCAAGGGCGGGGACGACGAGGGGCTGGCCTACGCCGGGGGTTCGCAGCCGTCGGTCAAGCGGGCACTGCGCTCTCCCGTCTGGTCGCCGGACGGCACATCGGTGATCTACGAGAAGCTCGACCACACGACACGCACCCTCGACGCCCCGCTCCACAGCTGGGACCCGGACTGGGACTACCGCTTCTGTGACGTGTTCCCCGCGCTGTCCAAGGACGGGCGCCTCGCGATCACCAGCAAGCAGCTCGGCAACTCCTCGATCGTCACCATGCGCCCGGACGGGTCGGACCAGAAGGTCGTCTTCGACACCGCCACTTCGGGTCTCGATCCCGTCCTCGTCGAGCACGGCCTGGGCGGCGCGTTCCGGCCCACCTGGTCACACGACGGCAAATGGATCGCGTTCGGTCTGGGCGGCTGGTTCCAGTCACGCGCGACAAGCACGGCGGTACTGGTGCGGGTGCCCAGCGACGGATCCTCGCACCAGGTGCTCACTGACGGCTCGACCAACGCCGGCTTCCCGAGCTATTCGCAGGACGGCAACAAGATCGTCTACCGCGTGTGGGGTGAGGAGAAGGGGCTGCGCATCCTGGACCTCAAGACCGGGACGACGACCGTCCTGACCACGGAGTCGGACAACCTGCCCGACTGGTCCTGGGACGGCAAGCTCATCCTCTTCACCCGCAAGACGGGCCCCACCAACTTCGATGTATGCACCATCAAGCCGGACGGAACCGGCCTGAAGGTGCTCACCACCAGTGGCGCGAACGACGGCCACGCGGTCTGGAACTACGACGGCCGCATTCTGTACAACAGCGGCATGCACGGCTTCCGCGAAGAAGCGGCGCTCTACGACGACACCTTCCAGCCCTACGGCCAGATCTTCAGCATGAAGGCGAACGGCTCCGACAACAAGATGCTGACGGACAGTCAGTGGGAGGATTCGATGCCGCTCTGCCTCACGCAGGACGTCCTCTCGACATAGCGGAAGGGCGCGGCGGGTGGCCGTGCCCTTCCACTATGTCGAGTGACGAAGACACGTCCACGCGCCGCATCCCGTTGGGCGCGCGGTGCTGTCGCGAGGGGGGACGGGGACGCCCTCGTCCCCCCTCGTCAGCGGCCACCCGAAGCGGCTGCGGTGAGGCGCTGCTCGCGCTTCGGCTTCCGGCGACCGGCCGGTCCGCCACCTCGGGGCCCGGACGCACACGTCAGGCCGGGGCGGGGCGCCGGGGCAGGTGGATGGCTGTGGCCAGCAGACCCTGCTCCGTGGTCCAGCGTCCTTCGAAGTCGCCGACGCGACGGCCCTGCACCAGCGGGCCCTGCACCAGCAGACGGGCCCGGAAGGTGTGTCCGGCCGGTGCGAAGGTGATCTCCGCCTCCGAGAAGTCGAGTTCGCGTCCCGTGAGCGGATACCAGACCTTGAAGACGCTCTCCTTCGCGCTGAAGAGAAGCCGGTCCCAGCTGACCCCGGGGCGACCGGCAGCCAGTGAGGCGACCCTGCTGCGCTCGCTCGGCAGCGCGATCGCTTCGAGGACGCCGTCCGGCAGTGGCGCGTTCGGCTCCCCGTCGATGCCCAGTCCGACCGTGTCCTCGGCCCTTGCCAGGGCGACGGCCCGGTAGCCGAGGCAGTGCGTCATGCTGCCGACGACCCCCTCGGGCCATCGGGTCGCACCCCGGGGGTTCGGCAGCAACGCCACCGGCGGGAGGCCCAGTTCGCGCAGCGCGCGCCTGGCCAGGAAGCGTACGGTCGTGAACTCGCGCTGCCGCTTGGGCACCGCCTGCGCGATCAGGGCCTTCTCCTCGGGGAAAAGTTCCTCGCCCGGCTCGTGCGCGTCGTCGTAGGACACGGCGGTCATGACCCCGGGGGGCAGCGCGTCGTGGATCACCGGAAGGCCTGTGCGGTGCGCACCGGAAGGATCCTGCGCAGGGGTTCCCGCGGCGGGCGCTTGCGCCATTCGCGGGGGTAACCGACCGAGACCTCCTCGAATCGCACCCCGTCGTGCCGGGTGACCCGGGGTATGTGCAGATGCCCGTAGACCACGGCGGCGGCGCGGAACCGCACATGCCACTCCGCTGTCAGGTCCGTGCCGCACCACTGGGCGAACTCCGGGTAGTGCAGGACCCGGGTGGGGTCGCGGACCAGCGGATAGTGGTTGACCAGGACCGTGGGCAGGGACGGGTCGATGCCCGCCAGCCGGCGCTCGGTCTCCTCGGCACGTGAGCGGCACCAGGCGGCCCTGCTGGGGAAGGGGTCGGGATGCAGGAAGTACTCGTCGGAGCAGACGATGCCCGCTTCGTGGGCCAGCCGCAGTGACTCCTCGGCCGTCGTGGCGCCGGGGGCCAGGAACGAGTAGTCGTAGAGCACGAACAGCGGCGCGACCACGACCGGGCCGTCGGCGCCCCGCCAGACGGGGTAGGGGTCCTCCGGTGTGTCGATGCCCAGTTCCCGGCAGAGCTCGACCAGGTGGAGGTAGCGCTTCTCGCCCCGCAGGTCGCAGGGGTCCTGCGGGTGGGTCCACAACTCGTGGTTGCCCGGCGCCCAGATCACCCGGGAGAAGCGGTCGCTGAGCAGCCGCAGTGCCCACTCGATGTCCGCGTACTTCTCCGCCACATCGCCTGCGACGATCAGCCAGTCGTCCTGCGAGGTGGGGCGCAGCTTGTCGACCAGTGCGCGGTTCTCGTCGTACACGACATGCAGATCACTGACGGCCAGAAGGTTTCCGTCGGGCACGGTGCGGTCCTTATCGGTCTCGTTCGCGGGGTCCGGTGTGTGTCATCGGTCGTCCGACGCGGTCGCGGCCGGCAGTTCCGGATCTCCGCCCGTACGCGCGTCGTAGAGGCGAGCGTAGGCGCCGCGCGCGCGAATCAGTTCGTCGTGGGTGCCGCGCTCGGTGATCCGCCCGGACTCCATGACGACGATGACGTCCGCGTCTCGGATGGTGGACAGGCGGTGCGCGATCACGAAACTGGTCCGGCCCGTGCGCAGCGTGTTCATCGCCCGCTGGATGAGGACCTCGGTGCGGGTGTCCACGGAACTGGTCGCCTCGTCGAGCACCAGCACCGCGGGCTCGGCGAGGAATGCCCTGGCGACGGTGATCAGCTGTGTCTCGCCCGCGCTCAGCCCACCGGACTCCTCGTCCAGGACGGTGTCGTAGCCGTCCGGCAGCGTTCGGATGAAGCGGTCCGCGCAGGTGGCCTCCGCCGCGGCGACGATCTCCTCACGGGTGGCCCCGGCGCGCCCGTAGGCGATGTTCTCGGCGATCGTGCCACCGAACAGCCAGGCGTCCTGGAGCACCAGGCCGAACCGGGAGCGCAGGTCATCGCGGGTCATCGTCGCGATGTCCGTGCCGTCGAGGAGGATCCGGCCCCGGTCCACCTCGTAGAACCGCATGAGGAGATTGCCGAGTGTTGTCTTGCCCGCGCCGGTGGGCCCGACGATCGCCACCGTGCTGCCGGGCTCGACACTGAGGGAGAGGTCCTCGATCAGCGGGGTGTCGTCCGAGTAGCGGAAGCCCACACGGTCGAACTCCACCCGCCCGCCGGAGGGCCCCGGGCGTACGGGATGCTCGGGGTCGGGGCTCTGCTCCTCCGAGTCGAGCAGGGTGAACACCCGCGCGGCGGAGGCGATTCCGGACTGGAGACGGCCCGCGACGGAGGCGACCTGGACGATCGGCTGGCTGAACTGCCGCGCGTACAGGATGAACGCCTGTACGTCACCCAGCGACAGTTCGCCGCTCACCACCTTCTGGGCACCCACCACCGCCACGGCGACGTAGCCGAGGTTGGCGATGAACATCATGGCGGGCTCGATGGCGCCAGAAGCGAACTGGGCCCGGGTTCCGGCCCGCAGCAGCGCGTCGTTGTGGGCGTCGAACTGCCGCTCCACCTCCTCGCGCCTGCCGAAGCCCCTGACCAGTGAGTGGCCCGTGCAGACCTCCTCGACCTGCGCGTTCATAGCCCCGTTGGCGGCCCACTGGTCCGTGAAGCGGGGCTGGGCGCGCTTGCTCATCCAGGCGGCTATCAGGCCCGAGACCGGAATGCTGACCAGCATGATCAGTGCGAGCTGGGGCGAGATCACCAGCATCAGGACGAGCATGATGACGATGGAGAAGACGGAGGTGATCAGTTCGGCGAGTGTCTGCTGAAGGGTCTGCTGAAGGTTGTCGACGTCGTTGGTCGTACGGCTGAGCACCTCGCCCGCCGGATTGCGGTCGAAGTAACGCAGCGGCAGACGTCCGAGTTTGGCCGCGGCCCGCTCCCGCAGATCGAAGACCACCCTTTGTACGACGGCGGCAACGAGCCGCCCCTGCACCAGCATGAACAGGGAGGCCGCGACGTACAGCACGAGCAGGAGGAGCAGGACCTCTCGGATCCCGGCGAAGTCGAGGCCGGACCCGTCGCCCACGCCCGCGGAGGCCGTGCCGCCCACCAGACCGTTGACGATCAGATCGGTGGCCCGGCCGAGGAGCAGCGGGCCGAAGGCGTTGAGCGAGATCCCGATGATCCCGACGGCGAGTGCCAGGGCGATACGTGGGCGGTGAGGCCGGAGCAGCCCGGTCAGCCGGCGGCCGGCGTCGGGGGACTGCCCGCTGTCAGGGCCGGCCGACGAGACCATGCGCGGTCTCCTCCTCGGTGAGCTGGGACAGGGCGATCTCGCGGTAGGTGGGGTTGTCGCGCAGGAGTTCGTCGTGCGTGCCCGTGCCCACGACACGTCCGCCGTCGAGGATCACGATGCGGTCCGCGTCGCGGACCGACGCCACCCGCTGCGCGACGGTGATCACCGTCGATCGCGCGGTCTCCGGGGCGAGAGCGGTACGCAGCGCGGCATCCGTCGCGTGGTCCAGTGCGGAGAAGCAGTCGTCGAAGAGGTAGACGGCGGGGCGGCGCACCAAAGTGCGTGCTATGGCCAGTCGTTGGCGCTGACCGCCGGAGACGTTCGTGCCGCCCCGGGCGATCTCGGCGTCGATTCCTCCGGGCATGGCCGCGACGAACGTGTCGGCCTGGGCGATCCGCAGGGCGTGCCACAGTTCCTCGTCCGTGGCATCCGGCGCTCCGAAACGGAGATTGCTCGCGACGGTCCCGGAGAACAGATACGGCCTCTGCGGAACGAACCCCACGGTGTCGCGCAGGACTTCGGGTGCCAACTGCCGCACGTCGGCACCGCTGACCCGCACCGACCCCCCGGTGGCGTCGAACTGCCGCAGCACGAGGTTCAGGAGCGTCGTCTTGCCGCTGCCGGTGGAGCCGAGCACGGCCACGTTCTCGCCGGGACCGGCCACCAGGTGAATGCCCTGGAGTACCGGCTTCTCCGCGCCGGGGTAACGGAATTCGGCGTCGCACAGTTCGAGACGGCCCACCGCGTCCGGTGACGTCGCGACCGGCCGGGCCGGCGGCGTGACGCTCGCCGCGGTGTCCAGGACCTCCTGGATCCGGGCGGCCGACACCCTGGCCCGGGGCACCGACAGGAACACGAAGGCGACCATCACCACCGACATCAGGATCAGTGAGAGGTACATCAGGAACGCGCTGAGCGCGCCGACGCGCATCGCACCGGTGTCGATGCGGTGCGCGCCCACCCACAGGACGGCGACCATGAAACCGTTCATGAGCAGCAGGACCACCGGCAGCATGGTTGCGATCAGGCGGGCGACCCGCTGCGAGACGTCGAACAGTTCCTCGCTCGTCCGGGTGAACCGCTCACGCTCGTAGCCGTCCCGGACGAAGGAGCGCACGGTGCGCACCCCGGTGATCTGTTCGCGCAGCAGCCGGCCAAGCCGGTCGAGCGAGGTCTGCATCCGCCCGTAGAGGGCGCCCATCCGGGCCAGCAGCAGCCCGAAGGCGACGGCGACGACCAGCACGAGTACCACCAGGACCAGCGCCAGCGGCACGTCCTGCTGGAGTGCCAGCGCCACGCTGCCCAGACACATCAACGGTGCGGCCACCACGATGCCGAAACCGGACTGGGCCAGGGTCTGGACCTGCTGGACGTCGTTGACCGTCCGGGTCAGGAGCGACGGTGTCCCGAACCTGCCCACCTCGCGGGCGGAGAAGTCCAGGACCTTGCGGAAGACGGCGGAGCGCAGGTCACGCCCCATCGCCATCGCGGTACGGGAGGCCAGCGACACGGCGCCGAGTGCCGCGGCGACCTGGACCAGCGCCACCGCCACCATGACGGAGCCGAGCCGTGTGATGTAGCCGCTGTCCCCGGCCAGCACGCCGTTGTCGATCAGAGCGGCGCCCAGCGTCGGCAGCAGCAGGGTGCCGAGGATCTGCATCAGCTGGAGCAGCACCAGCAGGCCGGTGGGGCGCCGGTAGGGACGTACGCGGGTACGCAGAAGTCTGAACAGCACGGAATGACACTCCGGTCGACGGAGCCGGCTCGGGCGCCGACGGTCACAGTGCACCGCACCCGCGTCCCGAAAATCACTAGTGTTCGGCGTCTTTCGGCGTTCGGTGCCCGGCGGCGACTCGTGAATTCCCTAGTAAGCCCCGAATTTCTTGACACTGCGGTCGGCGGCTTGCGAGCGTGCCGATGTCTATCGTCCGGACAGAAGCGTATTCGATGCTGGGTCGTCGACCGAGCTGTGCGTTTGGGCGGTCTCTCTGTGGTCCAGAAGGGGTTCGTATGACCAAGCGTGCGCTGATCACCGGTATTACCGGGCAGGACGGTTCTTATCTGGCCGAGCATCTCCTGTCCGAGGGCTACCAGGTCTGGGGGCTGAACCGGGGGCAGGCGAACCCGCGCAAGTCCCGGGTGAGCCGACTGGTCTCGGAGCTGTCGTTCGTGGACGGCGATCTCATGGACCAGGGCAGCCTGGTCTCCGCCGTCGACACCGTGCAGCCGGACGAGGTGTACAACCTCGGCGCGATCTCGTTCGTGCCGATGTCCTGGAAGCAGGCCGAACTCGTCACCGAGGTCAACGGCATGGGCGTGCTCCGCGTCCTGGAGGCGATCCGGACGGTCAGCGGGCTCGGCGGCTCGCGCACCGCCGGGAAGAACGGCCAGATCCGCTTCTACCAGGCCTCCTCGTCGGAGATGTTCGGCAAGGCGGCCGAGACCCCGCAGCGTGAGACCACGCTGTTCCACCCGCGCAGCCCGTACGGCGCGGCCAAGGCGTACGGGCACTTCATCACCCGTAACTACCGTGAGTCGTTCGGGATGTACGCCGTCTCCGGCATGCTGTTCAACCACGAGTCCCCCCGCCGCGGCGCCGAGTTCGTGACCCGGAAGATCTCGCTGGCCGTCGCCCGGATCAAGCTCGGCCTCCAGGAGCAGCTGAACCTCGGCAACCTCGACGCGGTACGGGACTGGGGCTTCGCCGGCGACTACGTCCGCGCGATGCACCTCATGCTCCAGGCCGACGAGCCGGACGACTACGTGATCGGCAGCGGCACCATGTACTCCGTGCGTGACGCCGTCCGCATCGCCTTCGAGCACGTCGGCCTGGACTGGCAGGACTACGTCGTGGTCGACCCCGCCCTGGTCCGCCCCGCCGAGGTCGAGGTCCTGTGCGCGGACAGCGGGCACGCCCAGGCCGCGCTCGGCTGGAAGCCCACCGTCGACTTCCCCGAGCTGATGGCCATGATGGTCGACTCCGACCTGAACCAGGTCTCCAGGGAACACGAATACGGGGACCTTCTGCTGGCTTCCGGCTGGTAGAGGACCGAAGGACCGCGAAGAACTAGGGAATTCCCGTAGCGGTCCGTAAGAGACTCGCCACATGGCTTCCGGATAAGACTGCGAAGCCATGTGGCTTTCTATTTTTCGCATTGCACGGCGAGCGCGAGATGCCCCCGCGTGATTCATGTTCGGCCGCTGGCTGTCGAGATGGGTTGAGTTGAGATGGACAACGAACAGAAGCTCCGGGACTACCTCAAGCTGGCTACCGCTGACCTGCGACGGACCCGGCAGCGGGTCTCCGAGCTGGAGGCGGCGACGCAGGAGCCGATCGCCATCATCGGCATGACCTGCCGCTATCCCGGTGGTGTGAGCAGTCCGGAAGACCTCTGGCGGTTGGTCGAGTCCGGCGGGAACGGCATTTCGGCGTTCCCCACCGACCGCGGCTGGGACACCGAGGCACTCGGCTCGTCCAGTACCGCATCCGGCGGCTTCCTCCATGACGCGCCCGCGTTCGACGCGGACTTCTTCGGCATCTCGCCCCGCGAGGCCGTGGCGATGGACCCCCAGCAGCGCGTCGCCCTCGAATCCGCCTGGGAGGCCTTCGAGCGCGCCGGCATCGACCCGTCCTCGGTCAAGGGCAGCCGGACCGGCGTGTTCATGGGTGCGATGGCGCAGGACTACCGGGTCGGCCCCGCCGACGGCGCCGAGGGCTTCCAGCTCACCGGCAACACCGGCAGCGTGCTGTCCGGACGCATCTCCTACACCTTCGGCACGGTCGGCCCCGCCGTCACCGTGGACACGGCCTGCTCCTCATCGCTGGTCGCCGTCCACCTCGCCACCCAGGCCCTGCGCGCGGGGGAGTGCACCCTCGCCCTGGCCGGCGGGGTCACCGTCATGTCGAGCCCCGGCACCTTCATCGAGATGGGCCGCCAGGGCGGTCTCTCCGCCGACGGCCGCTGCCGCTCCTTCGGTGACACCGCCGACGGCACCGGCTGGGCGGAGGGTGTGGGCATCCTCGTCCTGGAGCGCCTTTCCGACGCCCGGCGCAACGGCCACGAGATCCTCGCGGTGGTACGCGGCACAGCCGTCAACCAGGACGGCGCGTCGAACGGCCTCACGGCCCCCAACGGCCCCTCCCAGCAGGAGGTCATCCAGCAGGCCCTCATCAACTCCCGGCTCTCCGCCGCCGAGGTCGACGCCGTCGAGGCGCACGGCACCGGCACCACCCTCGGTGACCCGGTCGAGGCGCAGGCCCTCCTGGCGACCTACGGTCAGGGCAGGGACGAGGACCGGCCGCTGCTGCTGGGCTCGGTGAAGTCCAACATCAGCCACACCCAGGCCGCGGCCGGTGTCGCCGGTGTCATCAAGATGGTCATGGCCATGCGGCACGGGCTGCTGCCGCGGACCCTGCTCGCCGACGAGCCCTCCTCGCACGTCGACTGGTCCCAGGGCGCCGTACGCATCCTCACGGAGAACTCTCCGTGGCCCGAGACCGGCGCTCCCAAGCGCGCGGGCGTCTCCTCGTTCGGCATCAGCGGGACGAACGCCCACACCATCGTCGAGCAGGCCCCACCGGCCGAGGTCGAGGCCGAGGACGGTGCCGAGACCGTGGCGAGCGGCGAGCGGCCGGGCACCGTGCCGCTCCTGGTCTCGGGACGGACCCCGGAGGCACTGCGCGCCCAGGCCGCCGCACTCCTGTCGGCCCTGGAGGCCGACCCCGCCGCGACCGTTCTGGACACCGCGTTCTCGCTGGCCACCACACGCGCAGGCTTCGAGCACCGTGCGGTGCTGCTCGCCGCCGACCGCGAGGCCGCACACGCCGCTCTGGCCGCACTGGCCGACGGCAGCGAGGCGCCCGGCCAGGTGCGGGGCACCACCCGGGGCGACGGCAAGCTGGCGATCCTCTTCAGCGGCCAGGGCTCCCAGCGTCCGGGCGCCGGCCGCGAACTGCACGCGCGGTTCCCCGTGTTCGCCCAGGCCTTCGACGACGCCTGCACCGCCATCGACCCGCTGCTGGACCGCCCGCTGCGCGAGGTGCTCTGGGGCGACGACCCGCAGGCGCTGAACCGTACCGAGTACGCACAGCCCGCCCTGTTCGCTGTCGAGGTCGCGCTCTACCGCCTGGTGGAGTCCTGGGGCGTCAAGCCCGACCACCTGACCGGCCACTCGATCGGCGAGATCACCGCTGCCCATGTCGCCGGGGTGCTGTCCCTGGGCGATGCGGCCACGCTCGTCACCGCCCGCGGGCGGCTCATGCAGGCGCTGCCCGATGGCGGCGCGATGATCGCCGTGGAGGCGACCGAGGACGAGGTCGCCCCGCTGCTGGCCGGCCACGAGGACACCGTGTCCGTCGCCGCCGTGAACGGGCCGTCGGCGCTGGTACTGGCCGGTGAGCAGGGCGCGGTCACCGACCTCGCCTCCCGGCTGGAGGCCGAGGGCCGCAGGACCAAGCGGCTCCGTGTCTCGCACGCATTCCATTCACCGCTCATGGAGCCGATGCTCGACGAGTTCCGCACGGTGGTGGAAGGCCTGTCCCTCCAGGCCCCGCTGGTGCCGTTCGTCTCCAACGTCACGGGCGAGCCGGCCACCGTCGCCCAGGTGACCTCCGTCGACTACTGGGTGGACCACGTCCGCCGCGCCGTCCGCTTCGCCGACGGCATCGACTGGCTCGTCTCCCACGGTGTGAGCGACTTCCTGGAGCTCGGGCCCGACAGCGTGCTGTCCGCGATGACTCAGGACTGCCTGGAGGCGAAGGGGACCGACGCCCACGCCGTGTTCCCGGCCCTGCGGCAGGACCGTCCGGAGACCCTCACCCTCACCACCGCGCTCGCCGGACTCCACGTACGCGGTGTCACCGTCCGCTGGGCGGACTACTTCGCCGGCACCGGAGCGCGCCGCCACGACCTGCCGACCTACGCGTTCCAGCGCCGCCGGTACTGGCCCAAGGGCGCAGGAGCCCACGGCGGCCCGGCCGAGCTCCGGGCCGCCGGGCTCGGCGCCGCCCACCACCCGCTGCTCGTGGCCGCCGTCTCGCTCGCCGACTCCGAGGGCGTACTCCTCACCGGCCGCCTCTCGCTCCAGTCCCACCCGTGGCTGGCCGACCACCGCGTCCAGGGCACCACACTTCTCCCCGGCACGGCCTTCCTGGAACTCGCCATCCGCGCGGGCGACGAGGTCGGCTGCGACCGCGTCGAGGAACTGACCCTGGCCGCACCCCTCGTTCTGCCCGAACAGGGCGGTGTGCAGGTTCAGTTGTGGATCGGCAACCCCGACGACTCCGCACGCAGGACCGTGGACGTCTATGCGCGGCCTGACGAGAACGAGGAGGGGGCCTGGACGCGGTGCGCCACCGGCGTACTGGCCGTCGGGCAACCCGGCAGCCAGGACAGCACCCCCTTCGACGCCACCGCCTGGCCGCCGGCCGGGGCGGTGCCGCTGACCGTGGAAGGCGTCTACGACCGGCTGGCCGACGACGGCTTCGTCTACGGCCCCGTGTTCCAGGGACTGCGGGCCGCCTGGCGGCACGACGGCGACGTGTACGCGGAGGTCGTACTGCCCGAGGGCGGTGAGGCCGACGCGGACGCCTTCGGTCTGCACCCCGCTCTGCTCGATGCGGCACTCCACGCGACGTCCTTCGTCGAACTCGCCGCCGAGAGCCGCGGCCGAGTTCCCTTCTCCTGGGAGGGCGTGACCCTGCACGCCACCGGGGCCAGTGCCCTGCGGGTGCGGCTGTCGCCCACGGCCGGGGACGCCGTGTCGATCAGCGTCGCCGACACCGCCGGCGAAGCCGTGGCCCTGGTGGAGTCGCTGGTGCTGCGTGCGGTCGGCGACCCGCGGACCGACATCGCCGCCGTGGCTGCCCGCGACACACTGTTCGGCCTCGACTGGATTCCCGTACAGCAGTCGGCGGCCCCCGCCTCCGTCGCGCTGGTGGGCCCCGACCCGTTCGGGCTGGCGCGGACGAACGACCTCGCCGCATACCCGGACCTCGCGGCCCTGGCGGCGGCCGAGGGCGCCGTGCCGGACGTCGTCCTGTGCGCCCTCGACGGCGAGCCCGCAGCGCCGGACACCGACGCGGCGCTGACCGCCCACGCCCTGACGGCCGTTGCCCTCGCCGCGGTGCGGGACTGGTCCGCGGACGAGCGGCTGGCCGGTTCACGGCTGGTGTTCGTGACCCGCGGGGCGGTCTCGGGCCACGATGTGGCGGCCGCAGCCGCCTGGGGCCTCGTCCGGTCGGCGCAGTCGGAGAACCCGGGCGCCTTCGGCCTGGTGGACCTGGACCCCGCGGAGTCCGTGCCGTCGTCGCTCCCGGTCCTCGGGCCGGACGAGCCCCAGCTGATCGTGCGCGACGGCGTCGTACGCGCCGCACGACTGGTTCGCAGGGCGCTCGGTGACCTCACCTCCGCGGACCCCGTCTGGGCGGCGGGTGAGGGCAGTGTGCTGATCACGGGTGGTACGGGTGGTCTGGGCGCTGTGGTGGCCCGGCATCTGGTGGCGGAGCACGGTGTGCGGCGGCTGCTGTTGGTGAGCCGTCGCGGACTGGCCGCCGAGGGCGCCGAGGCACTGGTCGACGAGCTGACGGAGCTGGGCTCCGAGGCCGTGGTCGAGGCGTGCGACGTCTCAGACCGGCAGGCGCTGGAGCAACTGCTGTCCCGGCACGAGGTGTCGGCCGTGATCCACACGGCAGGGGTGCTGGACGACGGTGTCGTCACCTCCCTGACACCGGAGCGGCTGGACGCGGTCCTGCGCCCGAAGGCTGATGCGGCATGGCACCTTCATGAGTTGACGCGTGATCAGAACCTCTCCGCTTTCGTGGTGTTCTCCTCGGTCGCCGGAGTGATCGGAAGCCCGGGACAGGGCAACTACGCCGCGGGCAACGCGTTCCTGGACGCCCTGATGGAGCGTCGCAGGGCGCAGGGCCTGCCCGGCGTCTCGCTCGCCTGGGGCCCGTGGGACAGCACCGGCGGCATGACGGGCACACTGGCCGGGTCCGAGACGGACCGCCACGCCCGTTCAGGGGTAAGGGCGCTGACGGTCGAGCAGGGCCTCGCGCTGTTCGACGCGGCGACGGCCGGCGGGGAGCCGCTCGCCGTTCCCGTACGACTGGACCTGCCGGCCCTGCGTGCGCAGGGCGTCGTCCCGCCGCTGCTGCGCTCACTGATCCGCACCCGCGCCCGTCGCGCGGTCGTCGCCGGATCGGGCACCGCCGGTGACCTTGTCCAGCGGCTGAACCGGCTGGACGGGGAGGAGCGCCTCGACCTGCTGCTCGACCTGGTGCGCGGTCAGGTCGCTCTCGTCCTCGGCCACGCGGGCGGCGAGGACGTCGACGCCGGACGCGCCTTCCGTGAGCTGGGCTTCGACTCGCTGACGGCGGTGGAGCTGCGCAACCGGCTGAACGCCGTCACCGGACTGCGGCTGCCCGCCACCCTGGTCTTCGACTACCCGACCGTGCGGAGCCTGGCCGGATACGTCCTGGACGAACTGCTCGGCACGGAGGCCGCCGGGCCCGCCGGCGCACCCGCCGTCTCGGCCGTCGACGACCCGATCGTGGTCGTGGGGATGAGCTGCCGCTACCCGGGCGGGGTCGCCTCGCCGGAGGACCTGTGGCGGCTGGTCACCGAAGGCGCCGACGCCGTGTCCGGATTCCCGACGAACCGCGGCTGGGACATCTCGTCGCTCTACCACCCGGACCCGGACCACCCGGGAACCGCCTACACCCGCTCGGGCGGATTCCTGCACGACGCAGGCGAGTTCGACCCCGAGTTCTTCGGCATGAGCCCGCGTGAGGCCCTGGCCACCGACTCGCAGCAGCGTCTGCTGCTCGAAGCCTCCTGGGAGGCGGTTGAGCGGGCCGGCATGGACCCGCTGTCGCTCAAGGGCAGTGCGACCGGTGTGTTCACCGGAGTCATGTACAGCGACTACGGCGCGGTGCTGGCGGCCCCCGAGTTCGAAGGCTTCCGGGGCGGCGGCAGTTCGGCGAGCCTGGCCTCGGGCCGGGTCTCGTACACCCTGGGTCTCGAGGGCCCGGCGGTGACGGTGGACACGGCGTGCTCGTCGTCGCTGGTGGCGATGCACTGGGCGATGCAGGCGCTGCGCAGTGGTGAGTGCTCGCTGGCGCTGGCCGGTGGCGTCACCGTGATGTCCACTCCCTCGGTGTTCATCGACTTCGCCCGTCAGCGCGGACTCTCCCCGGACGGCCGGTGCAAGGCGTTCTCCGAGTCGGCCGATGGTGTGGGCTGGTCGGAGGGTGTCGGGATGCTGGTGCTCGAGCGGCAGTCCGACGCGTTGCGCAATGGTCACGAGATCCTTGCGGTGGTACGTGGATCGGCGGTCAACCAGGATGGTGCGTCCAACGGTCTGACGGCGCCCAACGGCCCGTCGCAGCAGCGGGTCATCCGCCAGGCGCTCGCCAGCGGTGGGCTCGGGGCCGAGGACGTGGACGTCGTCGAGGCGCACGGCACCGGCACCACGCTCGGCGACCCGATCGAGGCACAGGCGCTGCTCGCCGCCTACGGCCGGGACCGGGACCCGGAGCGTCCGCTCCTCCTCGGCTCGGTGAAGTCCAACATCGGCCACACCCAGGCCGCCGCGGGTGTCGCCGGTGTGATCAAGATGATCATGGCGATGCGCCACGGCGTGCTGCCGCAGACCCTGCACGTCGACACCCCCTCCTCCCACGTGGACTGGTCGCAGGGCGCGGTGGAGCTCCTGACCGAACAGACCGCCTGGCCCGAGACCGGCCGCCCGCGCCGGGCAGGCATCTCCTCGTTCGGTATCAGTGGCACCAACGTCCACACCATCATCGAGCAGCCGCCGACCGACGCGGTCCCGAAGGCCGGCACGCCCGGCCGCGAGCCCGGCACCGTGCCGTGGCTGATCTCCGGCAGGTCCCGTGACGCCCTGCGCGGCCAGGCGGCCCGGCTGCTCTCGTACGTCCAGGCACAGCCCGGACTGGACCCGGCCGACGCGGCGTACTCGCTGGCCACCACGCGCACCCGCTTCGACCGGCGCGCCGCGGTGGTCGCGGGCGACCGCACCGCACTGCTGCGCTCCCTCGCCGCGCTGGCCGAGGGCCGCCCCGACGCCGGAGTGATCGAGGGGGAGGTGGCGCGGCGCGGACGCACCGCGCTGCTCTTCACCGGCCAGGGCAGTCAGCGTCCCGCCATGGGGCGCGAACTGTACGAGCGGTTCCCGGTGTTCGCCGAGGCACTGGACGAGGTGTTCGCCGAGCTCGACCCCCGTCTGGACCGTCCGCTGCGCGAGGTGCTGTTCGCCTCGGAGGGCACCGACGAGGCAGCCCTGCTGGACGAGACCGGCTGGACCCAGCCCGCCCTGTTCGCGGTCGAGGTCGCACTGTTCCGTCTCGTACGGTCCTGGGGTGTCAAGCCGGACTTCGTCGCCGGGCACTCGATCGGTGAACTCGCCGCGGCCCACGCGGCGGGCGTCCTCTCGCTCGCCGACGCGTGCACCCTGGTCGCGGCCCGCGCACAGCTCATGCAGGCGCTGCCCACGGGCGGGGCGATGGTCGCGGTCCGCGCGACCGAGGACGAGGTCACGCCGCTGCTCGCCGGTCGCGAGGACGCCGTCTCGATCGCCGCGTTCAACGGACCCGACTCCCTGGTCGTCTCGGGCGACGAGGACGCGGTCCTGGACGTCGCCGCGACATTCGAGGCGCTCGGCCGCAAGACCAGGCGGCTGCAGGTGAGCCATGCCTTCCACTCGCCGCGGATGACCGCCATGCTCGACGCGTTCCGTACCGTCGCCGAGCAGCTGACCTACCATCCGCCACTGATCCCGCTGGTCGCCCACCAGGGCGACGCCCAGGCCACCGCCGAGCAGGTGTGCTCGGCGGACTACTGGGTGGCCCACGTCCGTGACGCCGTCCGCTTCGCCGACTGTGTGCGCACCCTGCGCGACGCCGGGACGACCACCTTCCTGGAGATCGGCCCCGACGGGCCGCTCTCCGCGATGGCCCAGGACACCCTCGGTGACTCGTACGACGCCGAGTGCGTCCCGCTCTGCCGCGCTGACCGGGGCGAGGAGATCGCGGTCACCGGCGCCCTGGCACGGCTCCATGTCCGCGGCGTCACCGTGGACTGGCCGGCCTACTTCTCCGGCACGGGAGCCAGGCGGGTCGATCTGCCCACCTACGCCTTCCAGCACGCGTACTTCTGGCCGCAGCTGCCCCCGATCTCCCTCACCACGGGCACCGACCCCGCCGACCAGCGCCTCTGGGCCGCGGTGGAGCGCGGTGACGCCGATGAGCTGGCCGCCGTTCTCGGCCTGGGCGAGCAGGAGCACGACTCCCTCGGCACCCTGCTGCCCGCACTGACCTCCTGGCGCCGCGGCAACCGCGAGAAGACCCTCCTCGACACGGTGCGCTACCGCGTGGAATGGACCCGGCTCGGCAAGCCGGCCGCACCGGTCCTCGACGGCACCTGGCTCGTCGTCACGGGGGACACCTCCGCGCAGGGCGCCGAGACCCTCGTCGAGCAGACCACCGCCGCGCTGAGCGCCCACGGCGCACGGGTGCGCCGCGTCACCCTGGACGCCGGGTGCGCCGACCGGCAGGCGATGGCCGCACGTCTCGAAGCCACCGAGGACTTCGACACCTCGGCCAACGTGCTGTCCCTGCTCCCGCTGGACGAAAACCCCTCGGCCGACTACGCCCCCCTCACGGACGGCCTCGTACTCACGCTCGCCCTCGTCCAGGCGCTGCACGACACCGGCTCGCACGGCCTGCTGTGGACGGCCACCGGCGGAGCCGTCTCCACCGGCCCGGCCGACCCGGTCAGCCGCCCCGCCCAGGCCGCTGCCTGGGGGCTCGGCCGCACCGTGGCCCTGGAGCACCCCCGGCTGTGGGGCGGACTCGTCGACCTCCCCGGCAGCCTCGACGAGCGGGCCGCGCAGCACCTCGCGAGTGTCCTCGCCACCAAGAACACCCCCGACGGCGAGGACCAGGTGGCGCTGCGCGCCTCCGGTGTCCTGGGCCGACGCCTCGTCCGCAGCACCCCCGAAACCCTGCCCGCAGAAGGGGAGTTCACCGCCCGGGGCACCATCCTGGTGACCGGCGGAACCGGTGGGCTGGGAGCGGAGACCGGCCGTTGGCTGGCCCGCTCCGGCGCCGAGAACCTCGTCCTGCTCAGCCGCCGCGGCGCGGACGCCCCGGGCGCCGACGCCCTCCGCGCGGAACTGGAGGAGCTGGGCGCCCGCGTCGAGATAGTCGCCTGCGACTCGGCGGACCGGGACGCCCTGGCCGCCGTGATCGACGCGGTCCCGGACGATCTGCCGCTGACCGGCGTGGTGCACACCGCGGGGGTCGGGCAGTACGGCCCCCTCGACCAGCTCACTCCGGCCGAATTCGCCGAACTGACCTCCGCCAAGCTCGCGGGCGCCGCGCACCTGGACGCCCTGCTCGGGGACCGCGAACTCGACCTCTTCGTTCTCTTCGGCTCCATCGCCGGCGTCTGGGGCAGCGGTGGGCAGAGCGCCTACGGTGCCGCCAACGCCTACCTCGACGCTCTCGCCGAGCACCGGCACGCCCGCGGGCTGACCGCCACCAGCGTCGCCTGGGGCCCCTGGGCGGAGGCCGGCATGGCCACCGACGAGGCCGTCTCCGGCGCGCTGCGGCGTCAGGGCCTCGGCTTCCTGGAGCCCGGCCCCGCCATGACCGAACTGCGCCGCGCCGTCGTCCGCGGCGACGTCACCGTCACCGTCGCCGATGTCGACTGGGACCGCTACGCGCCGGTCTTCACCGCGGCCAGGCCCAGCGCCCTGCTCACCGGCCTCCCGGAGGTCGCGGACGCGGCGGCCGAAGAGGAGGACGGCACCGCCTCCGAGTTCGTCACGCGGATACGCGCCCTGGCCGAACCCGAGCAGGTCCGGCTCCTGTCCGACCTGGTACGAGGTGAGGCCGCCGCCGTTCTCGGCCACAGCTCCGCCGACGGTGTGCCCGAAGGCCGCGCCTTCCGGGACATCGGCTTCGACTCCCTGACCGCCGTCGAACTGCGCAAGCGGCTCTCCGGCACCACCGGGCTCACCCTGCCGAGCACGATGGTCTTCGACTACCCGACCCCCTCCGAGCTCGCCCAGTACCTCCTCGCCGAGATCCTCGGCGCCGTGCTCGACGTGGCCGGACCCGTCGCCACCGGGGCCACGGACGACGAACCCATCGCCATCATCGGCATGAGCTGCCGCTTCCCCGGCGGCGCCGACTCACCGGAACAGCTCTGGGACCTGGTCACCGAAGGCGCGGACGCGGTCACGGAGTTCCCCGTCAACCGCGGCTGGGACGCCCAGGCGCTCTTCGATCCCGATCCGGACCGTGCGGGCAAGACCTACTCCACGCTGGGCGGCTTCCTGCACGAGGCCGACGCGTTCGACCCGTCCTTCTTCGGGATCTCCCCGCGCGAGGCACTGGTCATGGACCCCCAGCAGCGACTGCTGCTGGAGACCACCTGGGAGACCTTCGAGCGCGCCGGGATCGACCCCGCCGACGCCCGGGGCAGCCTCACCGGCACCTTCATCGGATCCAGCTACCAGGACTACGGACTGGGCGCGGGGGACGGCGCCGAGGGCCACATGGTCACCGGCAGCATCCCGAGCGTCCTGTCCGGCCGGATCTCCTACGTCATGGGTCTGGAAGGCCCCGCCGTCACCGTCGACACGGCCTGCTCCTCGTCGCTGGTGGCCCTGCACCTGGCCTGCCAGTCCCTGCGCAACGGTGAGTCCACCCTCGCCGTCGCGGGCGGCGCCACGATCATGACCACTCCCGCTCCGTTCATCGCCTTCAGCAGGCAGCGGGCGCTGGCCCAGGACGGGCGCTGCAAGGCGTTCGCCGAGGACGCGGACGGTATGACCCTCGCCGAGGGCGTCGGCATCCTGCTGGTCGAGCGGCTCTCCGACGCCCGGCGCAACGGGCACCCCGTCCTCGCCGTGATCCGCGGGTCGGCCATCAACCAGGACGGCGCGTCCAACGGTCTCACCGCCCCCAACGGCCCCTCCCAGCAACGAGTGATGCGTCAGGCGCTGGCCAACGCCCGCCTGGCACCCTCGGACATCGACGTGGTGGAGGCGCACGGCACCGGCACCCCCCTCGGCGACCCCATCGAGGCGCAGGCCCTGCTCGCCACGTACGGCAGGGACCGCGACCCGGAGCGTTCGCTGCTGCTCGGCTCGGTGAAGTCGAACATCGGTCACACCCAGTCCGCCGCAGGCGTCGCCGGCGTCATCAAGATGGTGATGGCGCTGCGCCACGGCAGGCTGCCGCGCACCCTGCACGCGGAGAGCCCCTCGCAGCACATCGACTGGTCCTCCGGAGCCGTACGGCTGCTGCACGAGCCCACGGACTGGCCGGAGACCGGCAGGCCGCGTCGTGCCGCCGTCTCGTCCTTCGGGATCAGCGGCACCAATGCCCACACCCTGCTGGAACAGGCACCCCCCGCAGACGAGTCGGACGAGAGCCCGGCCATCGAGCCCGTCCCCGTCGCCGGCGGTGTGGTGCCGTGGATGCTGTCGGGCAGGACCGGCACCGCACTGCGCGGACAGGCGCAGAAACTGATCGCGCATCTGGAACTCGCGGACGGTGCTCCGCGGCCGCTCGACACCGGTTTCTCCCTCGTCGCGGCACGCGCCGTGTTCGAGCACCGCGCGGTCGTGGTCCCCGCCGGCGGCGCCGACCCGGTCGAGGCCCTTCGGGCGATCGCCTCCGACGGAGCGTCGGCGGTGACGGCCCGTGGTGTGGCTGATGTGGATGGGCGGACGGTGTTCGTCTTTCCTGGTCAGGGTTCGCAGTGGGTGGGTATGGGTGCGCGGTTGTTGGATGAGTCGGTGGTGTTTGCGGAGCGGATTGCTGAGTGTGGTGCTGCGTTGGGTGAGTTCACTGATTGGTCGTTGGTGGATGTGTTGCGTGGGGTGGAGGGTGCGCCGTCGTTGGAGCGGGTGGATGTGGTGCAGCCTGTGTCGTTTGCGGTGATGGTGTCGTTGGCGGAGTTGTGGCGTTCGGTTGGTGTGGTGCCTGGTGCGGTGGTGGGGCATTCGCAGGGTGAGATTGCGGCTGCGGTGGTGGCGGGTGGGTTGTCGTTGCGTGATGGTGCGCGGGTGGTGGCTTTGCGTAGTCAGGTGATTGGGCGTGTGTTGGCGGGTGGTGGTGGGATGTTGTCGGTTGGTTTGCCGGTGGGTGAGGTGGAGGGCCGGTTGGGTGTGTGGTCGGGGCGGGTGTCGGTTGCGGCGGTGAATGGGCCGCGGTCGGTGGTGGTGTCGGGTGAGGCTGGTGCGTTGGATGAGTTGGCTGAGGTGTTGGGTGGGGAGGGTGTGCGGGTTCG
>NZ_JBHXUW010000047.1:0-66342 GCF_042672475.1 Streptomyces sp. NPDC127177 | reverse complement strand
CAGGGGGGGCGGCTGTTGGTGTTTAGGGCGTTTTGTGTTTTTTTTTTTGGGGGGTGGGGGGTGATGGGGGGGGGCCCGAGGTGGTGGGGGCCGCCCCCTGTCGCGTGTCGCGTACCGGCCCCATGACCGAGCTTGTCCACATAGCAAGATAGCCATCTCATTATTCGGGTGGCGGGCGTACCGTAGCCGTACCGATCAGCGCTTCGGGGTTCGCGTTCGCATTTCGAGAGAGGATGCACGGTCATGCCGAAGGAGACCGCCGTCTACACCCACGGCCACCACGAGTCGGTGCTGCGCTCGCACCGCTGGCGCACCGCCGCCAACTCCGCGGCCTACCTCATCGATGAACTCCGCCCCGGCATGCGCGTGCTGGACGTCGGCTGCGGGCCGGGCACCATCACCGCCGACCTCGCCGCACTGGTCGCCCCCGGCCGGGTGTCCGCCGTCGACACCACTCGGGAGATCCTGGACCAGGCGGCCGCGGTGGCCGCCGAACGCGGTCTGGACAACCTGGAGTTCGCCACGGCCGATGTGCACGCCCTGGACTTCCCGGACGACACCTTCGACGTGGTCCACGCCCACCAGGTGCTCCAGCACGTCGGCGACCCGGTGCAGGCGCTGCGCGAGATGCGGCGGGTCTGCCGCCCCGGTGGTGTCGTCGCGGCGCGCGACAGCGACTACGCGGCGATGACCTGGTTCCCCGAGGTACCGGTGCTGGACGAGTGGCTGGACCTGTACCGCCGGGTGGCCCGCGCCAACGGCGGCGAGCCGGACGCGGGCCGCCGGCTGCTCTCCTGGGCCCGGCAGGCCGGGTTCACCGACATCACCCCGACGGCCGCCGCCTGGTGTTTCGGCACCCCGGAGAGCCGGGACTGGTGGAGCCGGCTGTGGGCGGACCGCACCGTCGGATCGGTCTACGCACAGCTGGCTGTCGACGGCGGCCACGCGACGGCCGGGCAACTGACCGCGATCGCCGGGGCGTGGCACACCTGGGGCGCACAGGACGACGGCTGGTTCATGGTCCCGCACGGCGAGCTGCTCTGCCGCGCCTGAGCGCGCCGCCCCGGGCACCCGCCGGACGGCGGCCCGGGGCGGCGGCCCCGTCGGCGGAATCGATCACACGCCGCTGACCGGCCAACTACCCTGTTCGGCATGGAAATCCTGGGAACCACGCTGCGCATCTGCGTCGACGACCTGGAGGCAGCGGTCGCCTTCTACGAGAACCTCACCGGCAGTTCGGCGCTGCGCTTCGAGCGCGGCGGGGTCTCGGTGGCCGCCATCAGCTGTTTCCTGCTGATGAGCGGCCCCGAGTCCGAGCTGGAGATCCTGCGCAAGGTGACGGCGACGATCGCGGTGAAGGACGTCGACGAGGCCAACGTCTCGCTGACCCGGGTGGGCGCCCGGGTCATCGCCGGCCCCGTCCACACACCTGTCGGCCGCAATCTGATCGCCGTCCACCCGGACGGCTCGGTATTCGAGTACGTCGACCGCAATCCGGCGGGCTGACCGCCGATCAGACGCTTGGCCTCATGCGGTAGTTGTAGACATCAGGCAGCGGTTCGTCCGTGAGTTCGGCCCACACCTCGTCCAGGATCTCCGCCCCCTCACGCAGATCGGCGACCTCGAAGCCCTCGTCGAACAGCGCGCGGGCGGCGGCGGGGTCGCCCTCCGCGATCAGCAGCCGGGCCTCCAGCAGACGGAAGCGTCCCCGGCTGCGGATCTGCGGGAGGAGGCCATCCCAGACCGTGCGGGCCGGACCCGGCCGGCCCACCGCCAGCAGCGCCTCGATCGCCTCCCGGCCCAGGGCGGCGGTGGCAGCCGTCCAGGCCTCACCGTCGTCCCGGCGTTCGGCGCGGAGGTCCTCGAACGCCGCCGCGTAGTGGTCGGCCGCCCGTTCCCGCTGACCGCCCTCCTGGTCGGCGACGGCGAGGCAGCGCAGCAGGGGCCAGCGGGACGGCGCCAGGGCCAGCCCCCGCTCCCAGCTGCGGACCGCCTGGGCGCGGTCACCGGCGTGCCACTGGGCGATCCCCAGGTGGTACTCGGTGAGCGGTTCGGCGGAGGCGGTCTCCAGCATGTCGCGCCAGTGCGAGGAGACCAGGGACGGTCCGGGCGGGGCCACCCTGCGGGGTTCGGGGAAGGTCCCCTGATCCAGCAACTCCAGCCAGGGTGCCTGTTGTTCACCGAGCGTCGACTCGGCGAAGGGTGTGCCGGGCAGTTTGTACCCGGCGCGCCGCACCTCGAGCGCGCCCCAGCCCGATCCGGTGGCGAGGATCTCGCCCGGTTCGGTGTCGGCCGAACGCCGCCAGGCCTCGTACGCGGCATCCACATCGGCGCGCGGCAGAGCGGCGGCGAGCCGCTGCTCGGTCTCCGCGCGAGCGGCTGCCCAGTCGTCCCCGTGCACGGCGGCCGGATCCGCGCTCAGCGGCCCGTACGACTCCAGCCAGCTGAACTCGCCCCCGGGCTCGAGCGGTACGTGTTCCAGCTGGGTGCGGGCGAGTCCGGCCTGGATCTCGGCATAGCCGACGGTGCCGGGTTCGGTGAGCCACTCCTGCCAGCGGCGGCCGCCGGGTCCGCTGCCCCAGAGGAAGAGCTTGCGGCCGCGCAGCAGATCGGTGGAGGTCTGGACGAGTCCCTGGCCGCTCCCGTCGAGGGAGGCGATCCAGCGGCGGGCCCCGTCGGGCACCTCGTAGAAGTAGTCTGCGGGAAAGTCGCTGCGCAGCGGGTACGTCCGGTCGACCGAGCCGCTCTCGGGAACCGGGACCCGGGTCAGCGTCCGGTCGTACCCGAAGTGCCAGGCCTCGTCGGCGGGGGCCAGCACCCGGGTGTGCTCGTCCTCCGGCACGGCGATGTTGGACCACCAGTAGACGGGCGCGGGGTGCTCGTGCGGATTGCGTATCCGTACGCCGACGTGGAGGAAGTCGGAGTCATCGGGCAGCCACAGATCCACCTGGAACGGCAGGTCCCGCAGCCTCTCCCACTCCCAGAGCCGGACCATCTCGCCGCCGTCGGGGGCCGCGACCCGTGCGGCGTGCACCGGGGCGCAGGACAGCGTGGTGTGACCCGTCGCGCCGATGTTCCACTCGATGCCGCCGGAGAACCAGGCGCCGTTGAGCGCGAAGTCGGCAGGCTGGAGTACGGGGTTGGTGTAGACGAGATCCCGCCCGGTGGGCTTGTGGAAGAGCGAGTGGATGCGGCCTCCGAGCCCGGGAAGCACGGTGGCCCGCAACCGGTCGTTCTCGATCACGATCGCGTCGAGCCCGGTCGGGGTGCGCTCGCGCCCGTACCCGTCGAGGACGGCCACGGGAAGGACGGTGGTCAGTGGCTCGTGGCCGATCTGGCGTGCCATGTCGCGGGGCAGCCCGGCCCGGTCACGGTCCTCGACGACATGCATCTCGTCGAGGGGCCGCAGCGCGGGCAGTGGATTCTCCGGCCCCGTCGCCGCTGCGGGCAGGGTCAGTACGGCACGTCGTACGGTGGTGGCCAAGGCAACCTCGCTCCCTCACGCGGGCCGCCGCAGGTCCGGGCGCCCCCCGATGACCATGGAACACGCTCGGGGCCGCGCAGGCCAGGGGATCGGCCGTCCGTCTTCGGCAAAGGCGGTGGCCGGCGGTGCGGTCAGCAGGTCGCCCGCCGAATATTCCGGGCGCGTTCCGCCCCCTCGGCCATAGGCTTGCCCGGCACGATGTTCGCGGGACGCTACGGAGACGGTGAAACACGATGACCACGCAGCACACCTACCGAGTGATCGTGCGCGGCACCTGGGAAGGGCTGACGGAGGGGGCCCGCGGGCGACTGCTGGCCGAGCTGGAGCAGCACGGCCTGGCGGCCATGCAGTTCACCGAGGAGGGGTCGCTCACCTACGACCGCGCACTCAGGCACTTCAGCTTCCGGTACGTGGTGGTGTCGGATGCCGGGGACGGCGAGGAGATGGCGTCCGTGATCGCCGAGGACCGTGCGCAGGGGTATCTCCGGGAACGCGGTTACGGTCACGGCGAGCTGCGGTCCACGGCGACGGACATGGACACCATGAAGATCAACTACAAGGGGCGGCGGGCGTCGGGGGCGGTCTGACCGCTGTTCTCCCGACGCCTGCCTGCCCGGGGTCAGTCCGTCAGCCGGCCCAGCACCGAGCGCATCGCACGGCGCACCGCCTCGCGTGACTCCTCCGTCGGGTCGACGGTGTCGAACGCGTGCCGGCCGTGCGGGACGTCGATCACCTCGACCTCCGCCGCGCACTTCTCCGAAGCGGTCAGGAACTCCTCGACGGTGGCGGCGATCGCGGCCGTCTCACGGCCCACTCGAACGACGACGACGGGCACGCCGCCCGCATCCGCCACCGCGTCCACCGGACGGAACCGGCCGTCGACCGGCCCCAGGTAGGGCAGCGGGGCCAGGATCGGGTAGCAGGCCGCCAGACAGCGCAGCCAGGCCGGGGGCTCCCGCAGCCAGTGCGCCGCCATCAGAGCGCCGCCCGAGAAGAACCACAGCGCGATCCGGTCGGCGTCCACCCGGGGATCGGCCCGTACCAGCTCCACCGCCGCGGTGACGTCGTCGGCGGCGCGTCCGTAGTCGGCAACGTCGTGCAGCCGGTGATCGACGGTCACTCCGACCGCCCCCTGCCCGGCGGCGTAGCGGGCGTAGCCGCTCACGGCCGGCCAGTCCCTCGGGGTCGGCCGGCCCTCGGCGGGCACCGGCCCTCCGTGTACGAACACCACGGCCGGGCGCGGGCCTTCGGCGTCGGGCAGGTACAGATCGACGTTCCCGGTCCGCTCGCGGGAGATGTCCGGCACGTCCAGCACGAACGGCCGCAGGTGCCCGGCCCGCTCCCCCTGGCCCGCCGGCACCAGCCGGTGGCCCTCGCCCGCGGCGGCCCGCAGCAGAACCGCCGCAAGCTCGGCCGGAAGGGAGAGCATCGGCCAGTGTCCGGTGGGGAGTTCGAAGAACGTCACCCGTGGGTCGGCCAGCGCCTGAGCGGCGGGGTCGCCGAGGTCCACCCCTCGCTGGACCATCTCGATGCTCGCGCCGCTCCCCTCGCACAGCACCCCCGTGGCGGGCAGCGAGGCGGCCGCACCGGTCAGCCGCAGAGGCTGCAGCAAGGTGCGCACCGGCTGCGGCGCGGCGGACGCGGTGAGCCGGTCGAGGGCGGCGCCGGAGACGCCCGCGGTGCTGCCCCAGCGCTGCCACTCGTCGCGGGCCGGGGCGGGCAGCTCTCCCTGGGCCCCCTCCGTACCGGCACGATCGGCCAGTTCCTGTCGCAGGACCGGGTCGGGCACCGCGGCCAGGGCGGGCACGCCGTCCTGCGGGAGTCCCGAGTCCAGATAGACGATCCGGCCGATGTGCTCCGCGCGCCGGTCGGCGGCGCCCAGCGCCGGGTGGATGCCGTAGTCGTGGCCCACCAGCACGATGTCGTGACCGCCCGTGTCCACGACCCGGTCGATCACCGCGATCACGTCCGCGACATGGGTCTCCAGGTCGACGGTGGCGGCCCCGGGCCCGCCGGGACCGGTGAGGGCCACCGCATGCACCCCGGCGCCGGCCGAGGCCAGTCGCGCGGCCGTGTCCTCCCATACGTGTGCGCCGGTGAACATGCCCGGTACCAGGATGAATACGGTCATCGGCCTCTCCTCAAGCACGCTGTTGTCGGCGGGCCTGCCACGATCCTCCGGCCGCGCCCGCCGGTACGATAGGAACTCCCCCTGAGGGAGGTTCAAGTGTTCCCGCCATCCGACGGGCTGTGCGGCATCGGAGAACTGGCCGAGCGCGCCGGCGTCACCGTCAAGACCGTTCGCTTCTACTCCGATCGCGGTCTGCTCCCTGAGGCGGCCCGCAGTTCCGGCGGGCACCGGCGGTACGGCCCGGAGGCACTCGGCCGGCTGCGCCTGGTCCGCTCGCTGCGCGCCCTGGGCCTGCCGGTACGCGAGGTGCACCGCATCCTCGACGAGGAGGACCAGGCGGCCGGGCCGGGCGGCGTGCTGGAGGAGGCGGTCGCGGGTCAGCTGCGCGAACTGGGCTCCCAGCTCAGCGCCCTGCGGTGGCGGGAGGCGGGGCTGCGGCTGGTGCAGGAGTGCCGGCCCGACGAGCGGGCGGACCGGCTGCGTCTGATCGGAGCGGTGTCCGCACCTCCGGACACGGCGGCGCTCGCCCGGTTCTGGCGGGCCTGGCTGCCGCCGCGCATGCCGGCCGGGGCGCGCTCGGCCTTTCTGGATGTGGCGGTCCCGCAGCCGCCCGACGACCCGAAGCCTGCCCAGGTGCTCGCCTTCGCCCGGTTGTACGCCTACGTGACGCGCCCGTGCACGGACTCCGGGCCCTGCCGGCCGGCGGCCCACGGGCCATCGGGGACCGGCAGGCCGGATGTCCTGTACGCGGGACTGGCCCAGGCCTACGAACTGGCGGGCAGACAACTGCGTGGGGGCCGGGAGCCGGTACCGGGCGAGGAGTTGGACAGCTTCGTGGACGCGTACGCGGGCGCGTACGGCACCCGGGACACCCCCGTCTTCCGCCGCCTGCTGGCCGGGCAGCTGGCGACCGATCCGCGGATCGACCGTTACTGGGAGCTGGTGGCCGAGGTGATCACCCCGCCGGGCACGCCGCCGGAACCGACCGCGGGGTCCGCGCACGACTGGTTGTACGCGGCGCTGGACGCGCAGACGGCGGACGCACCGTCCTGAGCCCGCGCCGTCTCGGGGCCGTCCGGCCGGCTGCGGGGCGGGGGCCGTCGCCGGCCGGCGTGTGCCCTCAGGGATTCACCAGGTGGAGTTCGGTTCCGGAGGCGCGCACGCCCTCGGCTGCCGCGTCGGCCAGCGCGCGGTCGGAGATGATCGTGTCGAAGGCGTTGAGGGGCGCCACCCGGTATTTGCCGAAGGTTCCGAACTTCGAGGACCCGGCTACGAGCACGGAGCTTCCCGTGCACTCCATGGCGGCTTGTTTGACCTCGACCTTGGGCTCGGAAGGGGTCGTCACACCGCGGAGAAGGTCCCACGAGCTGGTGCTGATGAAGGCCATGTCGAGAGCGAGCTGCCGCAGGACGGTGGCTGCCAGCCGGCCCACGCTCGACCGGTTGGACGGCTCCACCTGTCCGCCGACATGGATGATGTCGAGATGGGGCGCCGCCATCAGCGCGTCGACGGTCGTGAAGTCGTTGGTCACGACGGTCAGCGAGGTGTGGTGCACCAGGAGCGGGACCATGGCGAGCAGGGTCGTGCCCGCGTCCAGGTAGACGGTCATGCCGTCCTGCACCAGTCCCGCGGCCCGGGCGGCCATGGCCTGCTTCTCGGGCTGTTCGATGAGGGTCTTGGCCTGGTGGCTCGGTTCGCAATGCAGATGGCTGGCGATCCTGGCACCGCCCGGTACGGAGAAGACCAGTCCCTGGCGCTCCAGTTCGGCGATGTCCCGGCGCACGGTCATGTGCGAGACGCCCAGGAGCTGGGTGATCTGCTGAACGCTGAGCACTCCGTCGCGCCGCAGGTGCTTGAGCAGCTGCTCGCGTCGCTGGTCGGGGATCAGCGGCGGGGAGTGTTCGTCGGCCATCGTCGGTGGTCCTTCCTGTTCTGCGACCGCGTCGGTCGTTGGAGATTGTGCCGTTCCCGTGCGGCCGCCGCTCACACCGGGGCGCTCGGCGGCCCTGCCCGCTGTCTGCCGGTCGCGGAGCGCGTACGGGAGACGGCGGGCAGGGGGTCCGCCCCGGTCAGCTGCCGACGAAGGTGCTGAGCAGCAGTACGCCGCCGAGGCTGAGCAGCGACTGCAGGGACAGCATCAGCGTCCAGGTGCGGAACGTCTGCGCGACCGAGAGCTGGAAGTACTCCTTGAACAGCCAGAATCCCGAGTCGTTGACGTGGGACAGCATGACGGCGCCCGAGGCGCTGGCCAGCACCATCAGTTCGGGGGAGAGACCCGGGTAGGCCCCGAGCAGTGGAGCGACGATGCCGGTCGCGGCGGCGGTGGCGACCGTCGCCGAGCCGAGGCAGATCCGCAGCAGCGCGGCGACCAGCCAGGCCAGCAGCAGCGGAGGCACCGACCAGTCGACGGCGTAGTCCGAGATGAGTTTGTCGATGCCGGTGGCCGTGAGCATCGCCTTGAGGCCGCCTCCGGCGCCGAGGATCAGCACGATGCCGCCGACCGGTCCGAGCCCCTTGCCCGCCATCTTCTGGAGCTGGCCGAGGCCGAAGCCGGAACGGATTCCGAGGGCGAAGAAGGCGAAGACGACGGCGGCCAGCAGTGAGAGGACCGAGGAGTCGCACGCCTCGAAGACGGCGTACGGCAGGGACCCCTTCGCCGTGTTGGACGTGCCGAGGGTGCCGATCAGCATGAGGACGGGCGGCAGCAGCACCGTGATCAGCGCGAGCGTGAAGGACGCGGGCCTGCGCTGGTTCTCCGGCAGGGGTTCCGGTTCGGGGACCGGTCCCTTGTCCAGGTCGGGAGCGGGTCCGAACCAGCGGCCGGCGACCTTGGTCAGCAGCGGGCCGCTGATCACGGCGATCGGGATCCCGATGATGAGTCCGTAGAGGATGGTCAGGCCGGTGTTGGCGCTGTACGCGGAGACGGCGAGGGTCGGTGAGGGGTGCGGGGGCAGCAGCCCGTGCGAGATGTACAGACCCGCGGCCATCGGCAGTCCGACGTACAGCAGATGGGTGCCGGTGCGCTTGGCGACCGCGTACACCAGGGGCACGAGCATCACGAAGCTGACGTCGAACAGGTGCGGCATGCCGATGAGCAGGGCCGCCGCGGTGATCGCGGTCGGGATCCACTTGACCGGCCGGGCCCCGATGAAGACGGTGGCGATGCGGTCGGCACCGCCGGAGCCGAGCAGGATGCCACCGAGGACCGTGCCGAGCCCGATGGTGGGACCGGTGCTCTTCAGGGCGTCCCCGAAGCCGTTCTGGAAGTTCTCGACGGTCTGGCCCGGGCCGATCCCGGCGGCGAGGCCCAGCCCCAGCGCGGAGATGCTCAGCGCCAGGAAGGGGTGGAGCTTCGCCTTGGTGATCAGCAGGATCAGGATGACGACCGCTGCGGCACCCAGGAGCAGGTGCTGTATGTCCGTGTCCACTACCGCGCTCCCCCGGTGACGGTGGTGCGGGAGGACCGGCCCAGGGTCCAGGCACGCAGCAGGTCCTCGTCCGCGTCGGCGAGGTCGGCCAGCCCGATCAGCTCACCGGCCGCGACGGGCCGTGCGAGGGTGCAGTGGGCCGCGAGGTAGAGCGGTGCGACGTCCGCCGGGGTGTTCTCGTCGCGCAGCAGCACGGCCTGGACACCGGTCACATCGTGGTGGTGCCCGCCCATGGTGAGGACGGTCCCGGCGGGCAGGTCCTGCTGGGCGCGGCCGGCCAGGGCCGCGTGGGCGCGCGGGTCGGTGCCGCCCGATGGGCGGTGGTGCAGGACGGCCGAGAGGAGGGAGAGCGGGGTCTCGACGCCCATCAGGTGGTACGGCAGGTAGATCGCGGCGTAGCGGCCGTCGCGGCTGACGACATGGCCCTTGCCGCGCAGGGTCTCCCAGGTGACCGGGTCCGTCGTCCGCACGACGACGAACACACCGCCTGCGAAGGACGCCTCCTCGGGCAGCCGCAGCGCGCTGAACACATCGACCGCTCCGGGGCGGTGGAGGAGCCCGCCGTCCTCCCGCAGCGCGTAGACGTCGGCCAGTTCGGCGATGCGCGCGACCGGGTAGTGCAGGCGCTCGACGTCGGGGCGGAAGCCGGTGTTCGTGGCGACGACGGCCATCTCGCAGTAGTCGGCGGTGGCGCCGGTGGGCAGCGCCGCCACGGCCGCCGCGCGGGCGGCGAGGGTGGCACGGGTGTCTTCGCCGAGGGCGAGCAGACCGGCCAGCTCCGGGGCCGGGACCGTGGTGTCGAGCTGGGTGACGGTGCCGGTCGCGGGATCGAGGACGAGGTCGTACTCGCTCGACTTCCCGATGGCGACGATGTCCAGGCCCAGCAGTTGCGCCCAGGTCACCAGCCCGATCAGGTTGGCCGGCTGGTCGCCGTCCGCAGTCGTGTAGACGACGCCGTTGTCCCTCGCCAGGTCGGCGAGGTGCAGTCCCGCGACGGAGTCGACCTCCTTGCTCACCATCGCCACGTGCCGGCCGAGGGTGAGGGCCCGGCGCGCCATCGCGTATCCGTCGGCGGGGCTGCCGGTGGCCTCGACCAGGATGTCCCAGGGGGCGGCGGACAGCAGGGCGCCGTCCGCCACGAGGGCGACGCACCCGTCGGCCGCCGCGGCGGCCACCTCGTCCGCCGTGCCGCAGACGCGCAGCTCCGACGCGTCATGACCGAGGTCCAGGAGCATCGCTCGCAGGCGTGTCACATCGCGGTCGCACAGGACGGCGGGGGCCAGCCGGCCGAGCTGCCGGGTCTGGGCCAGCAGGGTCCGGGCGAAGCCGCCCCCGGCTCCGGACAGTGCGTACCGCACGGTCCGGTCGCCGGCGTCGGCGAACAGGTGGTGCAGGTTCATGGGCCCTCCTGGATGGCGCAGGCAAAGTGGTGACGTGCTCCCGGCGCGGGCGGACTCGTCAGCGAAGCGAGGGCCACCAGGAGTGTGTTAACAAGATGTATCAGCCGATCCCACTTCCGTAAAGTCTGTTAACATTTTTTCACAACCATCTGGTCGGCGCCGCCTCCGGCCAGCAGCACGACGCAACGCACCCAACGCAAGGAGGCCTGATGCCGACCCTCGGGGCCATCGCCGACGACTTCACCGGAGCAACGGACCTCGCGACGATGCTCGTCGCCCGCGGCTATCGCACCGTGGTGACCGTCGGCCCCGGCACAGTCGCCGACGGCCACGCCGTGGCAGCGGCGGACGCCGTCGTGGTCGCGCTGAAATCGCGCACCGCTCCGGTTTCCGAGGCGGTCGACTCCTCGCTCGCGGCACTGCGCGCACTGCGGGCGGCCGGCTGCGAACGTTTCTACTTCAAATACTGCTCCACCTTCGACTCGACCCCGCACGGCAACATCGGTCCGGTGACGGATGCGTTGCTGAACGCGATCGGTGAGCGACGCGCTGTCGTCGCACCCTCGTTCCCCGACACCGGCCGCACCGTCCGCGGCGGGCGTCTCCTCGTCCACGGCGAGCCCCTCGACGAGAGCCCGATGCGCCATCATCCGCTCACACCGATGCTCGATTCCGATGTGGGCCGGCTGCTGGCTCCGCAGACCACGCACCCGGTGCGCCGCATCGGACTGGAGACGGTGAGGTCCGGTGCGGAGGCGCTGAAGGCCGCGCTGGAGGACCCCGCGCTGGCGGACGCGCTCGTGGTCGTGGACGCCACCGAGAACGAGGACCTGCGCACCGTATCGGCGGCCACCGCCCACCACCGCCTGGTGACCGGCGCCGCCGGCCTCGCGCTCGGCCTGACCGGCCCGCACCCCGAGGCCTCGCGCGCACAGGCCGCCTCACGTCCAGGCGATCCCGCGGTCGTCCTCTCCGGCAGCGCCTCCGAGGCGACCCGCGCCCAGGTGGCCCACGGCCGCGCGCACCTGCCGCACCGCAAGCTCGACATCGCCGCCCTGCGGGCGGACCTCGACGCCGCGGTGGAGCAGCTGGTCGGCTTCGCCCGCGACTGCTGGCGGGACGACCCGCGGCGGCCACCCCTGATCTACGCCGTCGACGACCTGCGCGACCTGGAGGAGCCGGCGGGCGAGGCCACACCCCCGGCCGCCGCGCTTGTCGAGCAGGCCCTGGCCGCCTGCGCCGTACGCCTGGTCGGTGCCGGGGCACGGCGGCTCATCGTCGCGGGGGGCGAGACCTCGGGCTCGGTGATCACCGCACTCGGCGTGCGCACGCTCACCATCGGCTCCCCCATCGCACCCGGCGTCACCTGGGCCACGGCTGCCCTGGCCGCCGAGGACACCGGCCGGGCGGTCGATGTCGCGCTCAAGTCCGGCAACTTCGGCGGCACGGACATCTTCACCGAGGCGTGGAGCGCCCTCTCATGAGCGATCCCCGAGCCGAACTCGCCGCCGCGGGCGCCCATCTCGCCGCGCTCGGCCTCAGCCCCGGCTCCTCCGGCAACCTGAGCGTGCGCGAGGGCCCGTACGTCTACGTCACCCCCACCGGTACGGATCTCTCCCGGATCGACCCCGCCGGGCTCAGCGTCCTCGACCCGGCCGGGGCCCACCTGGACGGCCCGAAGCCCTCCAAGGAATTCCCGCTGCACACGGCGTTCTACCGCCGCGATCCGGCCGCCCGCGCCGTCGTCCATCTGCACTCCCGGCACGCCACCGCGGCCTCCTGCCTGCCGGCGTGGAGCGAACACAGCGCGATACCGCCGCTGACCCCGTACTTCGTCATGCGGGTGGGCCAGACACCGCTCCTCCCCTATGCCGCACCGGGCGACAGCGAGCAGGCGGAGCGGATGCGCGCCCTCCCGTTCCCGTTCCGGGCGGCCCTGCTGCAGAACCACGGGCCCGTCGTCGCCGGCGGTTCCGTGTCCGCTGCCGTGGACGCCGCCGTTGAACTGGAGGAGGTCTCCGCGCTGCTCCTCGCACTCGGCGACCGCACTCCGCGGCTCCTCACACCCGAGGAGATCGCCCCGCTGGCGGCGAAGTACGCCTCACCCTGGACGGGCTGACGGAGCGCACTGCGGGGGCTGACGGCCGTACCGGGAGGAACGGCCTCACCCCCACCTCATGTCCGCGGTGATCGCCCAGCGCTCGTGGTCGCGCCAGGCCCCGTCGATGAGGAGGAAGTCCGGCGAGAGACCCTCGAGCCGGAAACCGGCCCTGCGCACCAGGGCGACGGAGCCCACGTTGGCCGGCTGGATGTTGGCTTCGAGCCGGTGCAGGCCCAGCGGGCCGAACGCGTGTCGCAGGACCAGGCCGAGCGCCTCGCCCATCAGTCCCCGGCCGGCCGCGTGGGCGAAGGCGCCGTAGCCGAGCGCGCCGCAGCGGAAGGCGCCGAGGACGATGTTGTTGATGTTGATGAATCCGGCGATCGCACCGTCGGCGAAGCCCCCTTCACCGTGCCGCTCGCACACCAGGAAGCCCGCCCGAGTGGGGTCCTCGATGAGTACGGAGGCGTACCCGTCGTACGCGACGCGGTCTGCGGGCGGGAACAGCCACGGGCGGTGCAGCTCCCGGCTCTCCCGGGACCTGGCGGTGAATTCCTCGGCGTCCGCGAGCGTGAAGGGGCGGATCGCCGCGCGCGGACCCTCGGCCAGATAAGTGGTGTCGGACATCGGCCCAGCGTAGGTCGTGCCCCGCGCGCCCGTGCTCTCCTACTTGGGCCGCCTGCGGAAGACGTACGCGCCGCACCCCATACCGGCCACGAACATCACGATCAGCCACACGTAGAGCGGCGCGGTCACCAACGGGACGATGAGCCGGGCCTCGACCTCGTGGGTGTTCTCGACGATGAAGACGACCGACAGCACCGCGATGACGAGGACCAGGATGCGGGCCGGGGTGAACGCCCCACTGCTGCCCCGTCCGCTGCTCGACACGTCTTTCGGGCTCATGGCGGCCTCTTCCCTGTCCTGGTGCACCCACCGCCCCCTGGAGCACCAGGATGACTCCCTCCGGCTGCCGGGGAGCGGTGGTGTACCGCCATTCGGGTGAGGGTCGTGCGTCAGGGAGCCGCCCCCGTCAGTTCACCGTGCCGCCGACCACGGGCAGCTCCAGCACTCCGGTGTCCTCGGGCGCGCTGACGACGGTGACCGGTTTGACGCCCCGGTTCCCGAAGTACGCGTCGTCACTGGCCGCGATCGCGAATTCCAGCCGGTGCCCCGCCTGGTACCGGTGAACGATGCCGGGCAGCTGCACGGTGAACGGCCTGGTCACGTCCGGTACCCGCACAGGCGAGACGAGACGGTTCACCAGCGTCCTGGAACCGTCCGGCGCCACGTCGTACACCTTGGCGAACAGGACGAGCCGGTCGGAGGCGTCACCGCTGTTCTGTACGCGCTCGGTCTTCGGCGAGACGACCTTCAGCGTGGCCTTCGGGGCCCCGACGACATCGACGGGCGAGGTCAGCGGGGTGCTCGTCCAGCCCAGGTAGGTGCCCTTGGTGTCGTACGGCTCGGGGTCGGGCAGGCCGATGAGACCGCCGAGCGAGCTCTCCGAATGGCTCGTGGGGATGAGCCAGTTGACGTAACTACGGCTGCCGCGCGTCACCTTGGAGCGGTTGTCGACGAGCTTGCCGTCGCCGGAGAGGTACATCTTCTGTGTCGGAGCCGGTACGGCGGCGGCGGTGCCGTAGCCGCTCTGCCAGTCGCGGTAGTACGCGAACTCGGGGCCGGTGTCGGTGCCCGTCTCATGGTGGAGGTAGCGGTCGAACCAGGCGAGGATGCGTCCGCCGACGTAACTGGTCTCCAGGTTCCCCTGGCCCAGGTCGAGTTCGCCCTCGGTCTGACCGCCGCTGTGCCCCCAGGCCTGCCAGATCATCTTGGCCGTGGTGCCCTGCGCCTTGAGCGTCTTGTACGTGGCCGTGGCCTCGTTGAGGTTGAAGAGGCTGTCGGCCTGGCCCTGGATCAGGAGCGTCGGCGCCTTGACCCGGTTCAGGTAGGAGACCGGCGACACGCCGCGTGCGTAGTCGAGCATGGCGGCGGTCTCCTCGGCGGGGTAGCGGCCCGAGTTGAGCAGCCGGACGGTGTCACAGGCCTCGGCCGCGAAGTGCAGGCAGGTCAGGCTGCCGAACCGGGACGGGTCGAGGCTCGGGCTGAGGATCGTCTGCCCCTCCCCCATCAGGTAGAAGCCGTTGGTCCACTGCCACTTGAAGACCCCCGCGGTGTCCGACGAGACGCCCTGGGCCGCACCGGTGTTGTTGGGGGCGAGCGCGTAGCCGAGGTCGTTCCAGGTGATCAGCGGGACCAGCGCGTCCACACGCCGGTCGACGGCCGCGGTGGCCATCTGGACTGCCCCGCCGTACGAGCCGCCGATCATGCCGACCCGCGGGTCACCGGGGCCGTCCTGCGTGACGAAGTCGGCCTTCGTGCCGTCGTCCGCGGCGCGGGTCCCGCCGAGGAAGTCGACGAGCGCTGCGGCTGCCCTGCCGTCCGTCTCCGGGTCGTCGAGCGTGATGAGGCAGCCGGACTTGCCGAAACCGAGCCCGGAGTAGACGAGCCCGACGTAGCCGCGCGAGGCGAATGCCTTGCCGATGCCGTCGGTGGAGCCGTCCGCCTTGCTGCCGCCGAAGCCGTTGGTGGCAAGCACGGCGGGCGCCGGGTGCCGGGCGTCCGCGCCGGACGGACGGTAGAGGTCGGCGTCCACCGTGCAGGACCGGTCGCCGGCGGAGACGGTGAACTTCAGTGCTGTGACGGTGTATCCGGAATCCGCGGTCGCGGCCTGTGCGGTGCCGGCGAGAACGAGCGGGGCCGCGAGCGCCGCCCCGGCGGCGAGGGCGAGCGGCTTGCGGGACAGGGACATCGTCCGGGACCGGATACGGGAGCCGGAAACAGCACGCGACACGAGGACCTCCACACCGAGGACACCTTACCGACTGGTAAGTACTGGTTCGCGCTCATGCTGTGACACAGGTCATAGCGGTGTCAACGCTCGGGACAGCGTTTCCTGAAGGTTGTTCAACTTCTTCGCGGCCCGGCCCTGTTCGACGCGCGGGCACCCGCCGGCGATCCTCAGACCAGCGCCGGCACCTCGACGGTGAGGCTGGCCGGGCCGCCGTCCGCCGGCGCGTCCAGCACAGCCGGGACCCCGAGCGGAATCGTCAGCCCGGTGGGGCCGTGCCCGAAGCCCAGCTCCTCGACGACGGGGACGCCGAGGCCGCCGAACCGGTCGGCCAGCACCGCCCGCACCTTGTCGTACGGTCCGCAGCCCGCCCACGAACCGCAGACCACCCCGGCGATGCCGTCGAGCGCGCCGGCCCGCAGCAGTTGGGTGAGGATGCGGTCGATGCCGTACGGGTCCTCGTTGGTGTCCTCGATGACCAGCAGTCCGCCGCGGGCGGACGTCCGGGCGTGCGGGGTGCCGAGGTCCGCGGCGAGCAGGCTCACGCAGCCGCCGTAGGTGATCCCCCGGGCCCTGCCCGGCACCAGTCCCCTCGCGCCGTCGAGCCCAAGTCTGCGTACCGTCTCCGGCTCGAACAGGGTCGCCCGCAGGGACTCCTGTGTCCGCGGGTCCTCGATGAAGGCCTCCGTGCCGGTCATCGGACCGTGCAGGGTGGCGAGTCCGGCCCGGACGGCGAACGCCTCGTGGAGCACGGTGATGTCGCTGTAGCCGACGAACACCTTGGGCCCGGCGGCCCGCATCGCCGCCCAGTCGACCAGATCGACCATGCGGTGTGCCCCGTACCCGCCCCGGGCGCAGATCACCGCGTCGATCGACGGATCGCACCAGGCGTCCTGGAGGCCCCGGGCCCGCACCTCGTCCGTACCGCCGAGGTAGTCCAGATCCGGGTGCACGTCCAGGACATGAGGCAGCGTCACGGGATCCAGGCCCCAGCCCCGCAGGACGTCGAGGCCCGGTTCCAGCCGATCGGCGGGCACCGGTCCGCTCGGGGAGACCACGGCGACCCTGGCGCCCGCGCGCAGCCGGGCGGGCCGGGTCAGGGGCGCGAGGGGCGGCGGGTCCAGGGTCACTTGCGCAGCTCCAGCCGCGGCACGTCCGGCCTTTCGATGCCGAAGGTCTGCGCGTACAGGGAGAGTTCGGCCTCCAGTGCACTGATCATGGTGTCGGCGCGCCGGAAGCCGTGGCCCTCGCCCGGGTAGGTGAGGTAGGCGTGCGGGATGCCGCGCCCCTCCACCGCTGCGAGGAAGCGCTCGCACTGCACGGGCGGGCAGATGGGGTCGTCCTCCCCCTGGAGCAGCAGGAACGGCGTGGTGAGCCGGTCGGTGCGGGTACTCGGGGACCGTTCGCGGTAACGCTCGGGGACCTCGGCGAGCGGTCCCACCAGCGACTCCAGGTACTGCGACTCGAAGTCGTGGGTCTCCCCGCTGCCCCAGCCGGTCAGATCGAGGATGGGGTAGATGATCGTGCCGCAGGCGTAGACGTCGGTGCCGGTCAGCGAAGCGGCCGTGGTCCAGCCGCCGGCGCTGCCGCCACGGACGGCGAGGCGGTCCGGGTCCGCGGTGCCTTCGGCCGCGAGGGCGCCGGCGACGGCGGCGCAGTCCTCCACGTCCACTACGCCCCACTGTTCGCGCAGCCGGTTGCGGTAGGTCCGTCCGTAGCCGGTCGAGCCACCGTAGTTGACCTCGGCGACGCCGATGCCGCGCGAGGTGAAGTAGGCGATCTCCAGGTCGAGCACGAGGGCGGCGTGCCCGGTGGGGCCGCCGTGCGCCCAAATGACGTAGGGCGGCAGCTCGCCGTCCGGGCCGGTGCGGTCGGGGCTGCGCGGCGGGTAGATCTGGGCGTGGATCTCGCGTCCGCCGGGGCCGGCGAAGGTGCGCTCGACGGGCTGCGGGTAGTAGGCGGGGTCGACCGCGTCCTCGTGCGGTGCCCCGATGATCCTGGTGTGCCCGGTCGAGGTGTCCAGCTCGACGATCTCGTACGCGCTGTGCGGGCTCGCCGCGATGCCGATGACCCTGCTCCCCTGCACGGCGAGCGTGCCGGCCCATTCGGTCCAGGGCCCCGCGATGTCGACGAGGCTGCCGGTCTCCGGGTCGAGGACGCCCAGCGTGGTGGAGCCCCTGCCGTGCAGGGTGGCGATCAGCCCGTTGTCCAGCGGCCGGAACCAGCTGAGGCCGATCTTCCACAGGGGTCCGGCGAACTCCTCGTCGCGCGGGCAGAGTTCCACCGCGTCCCCGTCCGGATCGGCCCGGTACAGGTTCCACCAGCCGTTGCGGTCACTGGCGAGGAGCAGTTGCCCGTCGGCGGTCCACTGGATCTGCGGTACCGATTCCTCCGGGCCGCCGAGGACCGTCCTGGCGTTGCGGAAGGTGCCGTCATCGCCCAGGTCGGCCAGGACCACCTCGGTGCCGTCCCACGGCATCCGGGGGTGGTCCCAGGCGATCCACGCCACCCGGCGCCCGTCGGGCGAGAGCTCGGGACCGGTGACGAACCGGTGCCGGTCGTCGGAGAGTTCGCGTACCGCCGACCGGTCGCGGGCGGCCGAGCCGTCCAGCGGTACGGCGGCGATCAGCCGGCGCAGCTCGGTGGGCCCGTCGCCGGTGAACTCCTCCAGGACGCACCAGACCTCGCCCGGCCCGCCCCGGTCCGGGTGGATGCGCGGGTCGACCCAGCGCAGTCCGCCGCCGGTCGCCGAGGCGGGGGTGAGCGGCCACGGTTCGCCCGGTCCGTCCGGCTCGTAGGCGTACAGGCGCTGGTCGTCGAAGTGGACGAAGACGATCAGCGGTCCGCCCGTGGCCCGTTCCGTACCGGCCCAGGGGCGTCCGCCGTACTCGATGACGCGGCTGCGGACGTTCCAGGGGGCGGGCAGTTCGGCGGTGGTCCCGTCGGGCAGCCGGCGGACCAGGGCGCGCCGGCCGGCCTCGGCCGGGCGCGGCTCCGTCCACCACAGTTCGTCGCCGACCGCTTCGACGTACTCCGGACGGCCGTCCCGCGAGGCGGCCAGCGCGGCGTCGATCGGTGACGGCCAGCTTCCGTAGGCCCCTGTGGTTGCCATGTTTCGATTCCCCCGAGTGGTTCAGGCGGTGCGCAGATAGTGGTCCAGGACCCGGACGCCGAAGTGCAGCGCCTCGACGGGGACGCGTTCGTCCACGCCGTGGAAGAGTGCCTGGTAGTCGAAGCCGACGGGCAGCTTCAGCGGCGAGAAGCCGTAGCCGGTGATGCCGAGCCGGGAGAACTGCTTGGCGTCCGTGCCGCCGGACATGGAGTACGGCACGACATGCCCGTCCGGGTCGAACCGTTCGACGGCGGCCCGGAGTTTGGCGTACGTCGGCGAGTCGACCGGGGCCTGAAGGGCGACCTCGCGGTGGTGGAACTCCCAGTCGACCGAGGGGCCGGTCAGCCGGTCCATGGTCGTGCGGAACTCGTCCTCGCCGCCGGGCACCATCCGGCCGTCGACGAAGGCGGTGGCGTGGCCGGGGATCACGTTGACCTTGTAACCGGCGTCCAGCATCGTCGGGTTGGTGCTGTTGCGGACGGTCGGCTCGACGAGGGCGGCGGCCGGTCCGATCTTGCCGAGGAGTTCGTCCACATCGAAGCCGGGGGCGTCGAGGTCGGGGTGGATGCCGTGCAGGGCGGCGATCTCGGTGAGCGCGGCGCGGACCGTGGGAGTGAGGCGCACCGGCCATTCGTACGCGCCGATCCGGGAGACGGCGGCGGCCAGGGCGCTGACGGCGTTCGCCTTGTTGACCTTGGAGCCGTGGCCCGCCTTGCCGTGTGCGGTGAGCTTGAGCCATCCGGTGCCTCGTTCGCCGGCGGCGATGGGGTAGAGGGGCATGCTGGGTCCGGCGTGGAAGGTGAAGGCGCCGGATTCGCTGATGCCCTCCGTACACCCCTCGAAGAGGGCGGGGTGCTGGTCGGCGAGGAAGCCCGAGCCGTCGTCGGCGCTGGCCTCCTCGTCGGCGGTGTACGCGATCACGATGTCGCGGCGGGGCCGGATGCCGGCCCTGGCCCAGAACCGGACGACGGCCAGGACCATCGCGTCCATGTTCTTCATGTCGATGGCTCCGCGGCCCCAGACGACACCGTCGCGGACCTCACCGGAGAAGGGGTGCACCGTCCAGTCGTCGGCCTCGGCGGGCACCACGTCCAGGTGCCCGTGGACCAGGAGGGCGTCGGCGGTCGGGTCGGTGCCCGGGATCCGGGCGACCACGTTGGTGCGGCCGGGGGTGCGCTCCAGGAGCGTGGGTTCGAGTCCGGCGCCGGCGAGCCGTTCGGCGACGTACTCGGCCGCCGGGCGTTCGCGGCAGTCGCCGCCGCCCCGGTTGGTGGTGTCGATGCGGATCAGTTCGGAGGTGAACGTCACCGATTCGTCGAGCGCGGCGTCGTCGACGCGGTCCTTGGGGTTGGCGACCTCAGCCATACTGTTCCTCCACGGCGGACGACACGATGGTCGTCACCGCCTTGAACGTGCGGATACCTTCGTACATCGTCTCGCTCGTGTAGTCGACACGCCTCTCGCCGCAGGCCGCCACGCCCGGCACGACGGTGGCCGCTGCGGCCAGGTGCTCGGCGTCGAACTCCAGCTCCACGGTGAACGGTCCGCCGGCGACCGCCGGGTACCGGCCGGCGAGAGCGGTCGCCTCCTTGGCCGCCGCACGGATGTCGGCGGCGGTACGGGCGGGGGTGCGGCAGACCGCCGCGTACCGCGAGACGTAGTCCTTCACCGCGACCGTACGGGCGTCGGGGGCGTAGCCCCGAGCGTCCACGCACGTCAGATCATCGCCGGTGACGAGCACGACGGGGACGCCGTACTCGGCGGCGACGTGCGCGTTGAGCAGTCCCTCGCTGGCCCTGACCCCGTTGAGCCAGACTCCGGTGATGGAGTTGGCCAGATAGGTGTGGGCCAGCACGCCTTCCGTGCCGGCGCCGGTGTGGTAGCCGACGAAGGCGACCGCGTCGACGTCCCCGTGCTGGATTCCCTCGACCATGCTGAGCGACTTGTGTCTGCCGGTGAGCATCTGGACCCGCTCGTCGAGCCGCTCCAGCAGCAGGTTGCGCATGCTCCAGTGGGCCTCGTTGATGAGCACCTCGTCGGCGCCCCCGTCGTAGAAGCCGAGGGCCGCGGCGTTGACGTCGGAGGTGAACAGGGAGCGGCACCGCTCCCACTGCGGCGTGCCGGGCAGCACATCGGCCGGCCAGGTCACGCCGGTGGCGCCTTCCATGTCGGCACTGACGAGGATCTTCATGCGGCCACACGGTACGCGCCGCAGAACGGGCAGGCCAGGGCTGTCAGGACCTCCATTGGTCCATTCCACTCAAGGGCGGCGTACGGGTCATCCCCGCGACCGGTCACCGGTCGCGCCGTCGATCCGTTCGCGCAGCAGATCCGCATGGCCGTTGTGCCGGGCATATTCCTGGATCATGGCCAGGTGGACCCAGCGCAGGCTGCAGGTCCTGCCGCTCCTCGCCGTCACGAAGGTCTCGTCGAGGTTCCGCCCCGCGACCGCCGCCCCGGCTGCCTCGACCTCGGCCAGGTAGGCGGCGTAGTCGTGTTCCGCGCGGGCCGCATTGACACCTTCGAGACCTTCGTCACCGTCGTCCGGTCCGGTGAACACGTCACCCAGCCGGTCACCGGCGAAGCTGCGCCGGAACCACCAGCGTTCGATCTCGGCCAGATGCCGCACCAGGCCGAGCAGGCTGAGTCCGGAGGGTTCGACCGTGGTGCGGGCCAGCTCCTGCTGGTCGAGTCCGGCGCATTTGACCAGGAGTGTCTCGCGGTGCCACTGGAGCCAGCCGGCCGGCATGGTCCGCTCGTCCGCGGTACCGGGTGCGTTCAGCTGGAGGCCGCCGGTGGTCGTACGGGTGATGTGGGGTGCCGTCCATGTCATGGCGGCCATCCTCACAGTACGGCGACGGACCTGCGCGCGGGCGGCCCCGGCCGCGGGGGTGCCCGCGCGCGGCTGCCTCAGCGGCGCTTGGCGCCCTTCAACAGCTTCTCGATCCGGCGGAGTTCCTTGTCGCTGAACTCCAGGTTGCGAACCGCCTCGACGCTGTTCTCCAGCTGGGCGACGCTGCTCGCGCCGACGACGGCGGAGGTGACCCGGCCACCGCGCAGCACCCAGGCCAGCGCCAGCTGGGCCAGCGACTGGCCGCGCTCGGAGGCCACCTGGTCCAGCTCGCGCAGCCGGCCGACCAGTTCGGGGGTGACCGCGTCGGCCGACAGGAAGGGGCTGCTGCCCGCGGCCCGTGAACCCTCCGGGATGCCGCGGAGGTAGCGGTCGGAGAGGATGCCCTGCTCCAGCGGTGAGTACGCGATGGAGCCGGCGCCCAGCTCGTCGAGGGCCGTGAGCAGGCCGTCCTCGACCCAGCGGTCCAGCATCGAGTAGCGCGGCTGGTGGATGAGCAGCGGGGTGCCGAGCCCCTTCAGGATCCGGGCCGCCTCCCGGGTCTGCTCGGCCGAGTAGTTGGAGACGCCCACGTAGAGCGCCTTGCCCTGCTGCACCGCCGAGTGGAGAGCGCCCATCGTCTCTTCGAGCGGGGTCTCGGGATCGGGCCGGTGGGAGTAGAAGATGTCGACGTAGTCGAGCCCGAGGCGGCCGAGGCTCTGGTCGAGCGAGGAGAGCAGGTTCTTGCGCGAGCCCCACTCCCCGTACGGCCCGTCCCACATCAGGTAGCCGGCCTTGGTGGAGACGATGATCTCGTCCCGGTGCCGGGCGAAGTCGGTGTTCAGCGCGCGGCCCATGGCCGTCTCGGCGGAGCCGGGCGGCGGGCCGTAGTTGTTGGCCAGGTCGAAGTGGGTGATGCCGAGGTCGAACGCCCTGCGGAGGATCTGCCCCTGGGTCTCCGGCGTCCGGTCCCCGCCGAAGTTGTGCCACAGACCGAGCGAGAGGGCCGGCAGCTTCAGACCGCTGCGCCCGGTGCGCCGGTAGGGCATGTCCTGGTAGCGGTCGGCGGACGGGATGTACATGCGGGGCTCCACGGGAGAGATCGTTCCGGTCCGCCGGGGGCGAGGTGCCGTTCGGCGTCGCCCCGGCGGGGTGCAGGGTCCAGGCTCGCGCACAACCATCCAGCAGTCCAACAGGAGATTCCGCTTGGATTCAGCGTCTATATTTCTCAATCATGGAGTTGCGCCAACTGGAACATTTCGTCGCCGTGGCCGAGGAGCAGCACTTCACCCGGGCGGCCGAGCGGCTCGCCGTGTCGCAGTCCGGCCTCTCCGCCTCCGTCCGGGCGCTGGAGCAGGAGCTGCGGACCCCGCTGTTCAGCCGTACCACGCGCAGTGTCCGGCTGACCGAGGCGGGGCGCGCCCTGCTGGTGGAGGCGGAGCGCACGCTGGCGGGCGCTCGGGCGGCGAAGGACGCCGTCGACGCCGTACGGGGGCTGCTGCGCGGCACCCTGTCGGTGGGGGTCGAGCAGTGCGTGGCCGGGGTGAGCCTGCCGCGGCTGCTCGCCGCCTTCCACCGGGAGCATCCGCACATGGAGATCCGGCTCCGCCAGGAGGGGACGACGAGTCTGGTGGACGGGGTGGCGGGAGGGCGGCTCGACATCGCCTTCGCCGCGACGGTCAGCTCCGTGGAGTGGCGCGGCGAGCTGGTCCCGCTGGCGCGTGAGCCCATGGTCCTGCTGTGTGCCCCGGGCCACCGGCTGGCCGCGAAGGAGCGGGCCGGTTGGGAGGAGCTGCCGGGCGAGCCCTTCATCGACTTCCATCCGGACTTCGGTCCGCGCCGGGCGGCCGACGAGGCGTTCACGGCGGCGCGGGTGCGCCGCACGGTGGCGCTGGAGGTCAACGACGTGCACAGTCTGCTGGAGCTGGTGCACGAGGGGCTCGGCGTCGCGGTGGTGCCGCACCACTTCGCCCGTAAGCCCGAGGCGCGGGGCCTGGTGACGGTGCGGCTCGACGGGGCTGAACAGCCTTACTACGAGAGCGTCGTGGTCCTTCCGGACGCCCGGGCGATGAGCCCCGGGGCGCGGGCTCTCATGGCGCTGGTGCGGGAGTCGTCCGGGCACTGAGGTCTCCGCCCGCGCGGCGGCTCAGCCGCTCAGCGCCTCCGCGAACGCTCCCGCCCGCTGCTCGACCCCGCTGCAGGTGTCGCTCGCCTTCGAGGTGTCCTCGTCGGTGCAGGGCAGATCACGGAAGGCCGCCCACAACGAGAGCGCGCCCACCCCCCGGCTCCGGGCGAAGGCGCGCAGCGAGGCCGCGTCGGAGAGCGTGAACGTCTCCCCCGCCACGTCGTTGACGCCGATCATCGCGGTGATGTGCAGGGCCTGCCACGCCTTCTTGTCCGAGAGCGAGAACACGCCGGCGATCTGGTCGTGGGCCGCCTCGGCCGCCTGCCGGGCGTAGTCGGACATGTCCCCGTCGTCGGAAGTGCTGTAGTTCATCGCCATGATGTTCACGGCGGAGACGTCCACGTCCTGTGCCACGGCGTCCTCGAGAATCGCGGTCCCGCTCGGTTCCAGGCCGTCGGGCATGACCGGCAGGGTGTACGTGATGTCCACGTCCCGCTCCTGCTGGAGCAGGTGCAGGGCCTCGTTGCGGCGGGTGACGGACGCCGCGTCCGTGAGGGCGTCGCCCTCGATGTCGAAGTCCGCCTTGGCAGCGCCGACGGCGTCGAGCACCTCACCGTAGACATCGGCGAGTTCCTGGGCACTGTCGCAGGCGAGGGCCGGTTCGGTGCCCGCCGCGCCCCCGAAGGAGACCCGGACGTCCGCGCCGGACGAGGTGAGCGCGGCGACGCGCGATGCCACCGCACGGTCGGTGGCCGCGGCGCTGCCACCCCACAGGGGGGTGCACGCGTCGCCGTCGGCGACCACGAAGGCCAGGTTGTACGTGTCCGGGGAGCCGGCCGCGTCCGTGTCGGCGGCGGTCGTGGCACTGACGTAGGGCGTGTACGCCGTGGTCCCGGAGGCAGGGGACGCGGTGGCGGTGGGGCGGCTGCCGTGGCCGGCGCTCTGGTCCGCCGCGGTGCCGGTCGCACAGCCGGAGCAGGCGAGCACGAGCGCGGCGAGTCCGGCGGCGGCGGCCGCCCCGGTCGATGACATTCGCACGGTGTTTGCACCTGCTTTCGGTGAAGCGTGTCCCGGAGCTGCGGCGCAGCGGGAGGGGAACACCCAGATCCTCGCACAGCGGCCCCGGCACCATGTCCACAGCGAATTCATGGCCACAGGACGCACGACCGTATGACTTCCGACTGAACACACGTGCCATTAAACGGCGTTGACGATATTCGGGCCGAGACGAACGGTGGTCCGCGGATCGCTTTCGCTCAGCCGGCCAACAGGTTGCACGCACATCCACAGCGTCCGAACAGTCAGGCCCCAGACTTCGCACATAGCGGTTGGTCAGCATACGCAAATGCATTCCGATACCGCTGTCGACAGAGATCCGGTCGTTTCCGGCCGACGCCGCAAACATGCGCGCACCTTCCGGGCCGAGGTGCGGGAGGGGCCGGTCTTCGTGGACAGCTCGGGCCGCCGCGCCCGGCTGCTGCGCCGCGCGGGCGTCGCGCTCGGCATCACCATCACCGGCTACGCGGCCGTACTGGGTCTCTCCTTCATGGGCGGTATCTCCCTGTCCCCTTCCGCACTCCTCCCCTTCGACGGCGCGCCCTCCTCGCAGGGCGGACCCGGCGGTGACATGCCCCCGGGCGGCGGTACGGGCGCACCGCCCACCGCGGGTGCGGCCCGATGAGCGGGATCGGGCGGGTCCGCCGGCAGGCGGTCCCCGGACCGCGGGTGGTCATCGCCCTTCTGCTGCTCCTCGGACTGGTCTCCACGATGCTCCTCGACGGCTTCCTGCGGGCCGAGGTCGGTGGCGACCAGCGGATCCGCTCCGGAGCCGCCGCGAGCAACGTGCCGGACAGCGTGCTGGACGGCGGCCCCCTGCTGAGCTTCCGGGGCGGCACGGCACGCACCCAGTCGGTGCCGGACAAGACGATCGTGCTCACCTTCGACGACGGCCCCGACCCCGAGTGGACCCGGAAGGTACTGGGCGTACTGGACGACAACGACGTCCCGGGCACCTTCTTCCTGGTCGGCTCGATGATCTCCCGCTATCCGGACGTGGTGCGCGAGATGGTCGACGACGGCAACGAGGTGGGTGTGCACACCTTCACCCACGTCGACCTGTCGTACAGCAGCGCCTCCAGGGTGACCCGGGAGATCGCCCAGACCCAGCTGGCCCTGGCCGGGGCCGCGGGCATCACGACCACCCTGTTCCGCGCGCCCTACTCGTCGACCAACGACGCCATCGACAACTACAGCTGGCCCATCTACAAGAAGCTCGGCGCGATGGGCTACACGAGCGTCTTCATCGACACCGACAGCGAGGACTGGCAGCGGCCCGGTGTCAGCAAGATCATCGACCTGGCCACTCCGAAGAGCGGGAAGGGCGCGTCGGTGCTCTTCCACGACTCCGGAGGTGACCGTGCGCAGACCCTCGCGGCGCTCCCCGAGTACATCAAGAGGATGAAGGCGAAGGGCTACACCTTCACCACGGTCAGCGGCGCCCAGCAGCAGGACGCGAAGGCCTCACAGGCCGGGTCCGGGCAGTCAGCGGGGCCGCCCGCCGGCGCCCCGTCCACCGGCTCCGACCCCGAGCAGGCCGCACACCGCAAGGCCGACACCGCCACCCTCTGGGAGGGCCGGGCACTTCTCGCGGCCGTCGCGGTCGCCGAGTGGACGGTGCCCGCGCTCGCCGTGGTCCTGATGGTCGTCGGAGTCGCCGTGCTGGGGCGGTTCGGGATGATGCTCGTCCTTGCCCGGAGCCACTACCGACGGCGCAACAGACGCCGCTTCGTCTGGGGGCCCGCCGTCACCGGCCCGGTGAGCGTGATCGTCCCGGCGTACAACGAGAAGGAGTGCATCGCCCATACGCTCAACTCGCTGGCGGCCAGCACCCATCCGATCGAGATCATCCTCGTCGACGACGGATCGACGGACGGGACCGCGGAGATCGCCGAGTCCCTGGGGCTGCCCAACGTGCGGGTCGTTCGCCAGGAGAACGCGGGCAAGTCGGCCGCCCTCAACAACGGTGTCCGGCAGGCCCGTCACGACATCGTCGTGATGATGGACGGCGACACCGTCTTCGAACCCGACACCGTGCACAGGCTCGTGCAGCCCTTCGGTGACCCGGAGACCGGCGCGGTGGCCGGCAACGCCAAGGTCGGCAACCGCAACACGGTGATCGGCGCCTGGCAGCACATCGAGTACGTGATGGGGTTCAACCTCGACCGCCGGATGTACGACCTGCTGCGCTGCATGCCCACCATCCCCGGTGCGATCGGCGCGTTCCGCCGCGGGGCGGTGCTGGCCGTCGGCGGGATGAGCGAGGACACCCTCGCCGAGGACACCGACATCACGATCGCCCTGCACCGGGCGGGGTGGCGGGTCGTCTACGCCGAGCACGCCCGCGCCTGGACCGAGGCTCCCGCCTCACTGGGCCAGCTGTGGCGGCAGCGCTACCGCTGGAGCTACGGCACGATGCAGGCGCTGTGGAAGCACCGGAGGTCCGTGACGGACCGGGGGCCCTCGGGCCGCTTCGGCCGGGTCGGGATGCCGCTGGTGGTCCTCTTCCAGATCGTCACACCCCTCTTCGCGCCCCTGATCGACGTGTTCACGGTGTACTCCATGCTCTTCGTGGACTTCAAGGCCTCCCTGCTGGCCTGGCTGGCCATCCTCGTCGTGCAACTCGCCTGCGCCGCGTACGCGTTCCGGCTGGACCGGGAGAAGTACCGGTATCTGCTGATGATGCCGCTCCAGCAGGTCGCCTACCGGCAGCTGATGTACCTCGTGCTGATCCACTCCTGCGTCACCGCGGCCACCGGCGGCAGGCTGCGCTGGCAGAAACTGAAGCGCACCGGCTCGGTCGGGACGCCCGTCTCCGGTTCGGGGGCGCGGTGATGGCGGGTGCCCACCGGCGGGGTGCGCCCACGGCGACGCCCCCTCGGGTGGCCCCGCCAGACCGACCGCGGACGTCGGGCGGAGGGGGGCGCGACCGCTGGTTCGACGTGTTGCGCGCCTTCGCGCTGGTCCGTGTCGTCACCTACCACACCTTCGGATGGCCCTGGCTGGGGCTGGTCTTCCCGTCCATGGGTGTGATGTTCGCGCTGGCCGGTTCGCTCATGGCACGTTCGCTGGAGCGGCCGGCCCGGCAGGTGGTCCGTGGGCGGCTGCGCCGGCTGCTGATCCCGCTCTGGGTCTTCGGCCTGGTGCTCGGACCGGCGATGCTGCTGCACGGCTGGGTGCCGGGCGCGGACGTTCTGTACTGGGTGCTGCCGGTCGGTGATCCGCCGGGCAACGCCTGGGGCGAGCAGGCCTGGGCGGTGCTGTGGTACCTGCGGACGTACCTGTGGTTCGTCCTCCTGTCACCGGTGCTGCTACGGGTCTTCCGGCTCGCCCCGCTCCCCGTGCTTGCACTCTCCCTCGTCCCCGTTCTGGCGCTGACGAAGCTGGACGCCGTGCCGGACGGGCGGCTGGGCAGCGCGGTCAGTGATGTCTCGGTCTTCCTGTTCTGCTGGCTGCTCGGCTTCGCCCACCGCGACGGGGTCCTGGACCGGCTGCGCCCCGCCGCGGTCCTCCTCGTGACACCGGTCCTGCTGGCGGCCGGTGGCTGGTGGGCGCTTCACCACCGGGTCGACGGAACGTACGACCTCGACGACATCCCGCTCGCCCAGGCCCTGTGGTCAGCCGGATTCGTGCCGCTGCTCCTGCGGTTCCGGCCGGACGCCGGGTGGCTGGGCCGGCGTCCCCGGGCGGAGCGGGTGGTGAGGATATTCAACGCCCGTGCCGTGACGGTCTATCTCTGGCACGAGGTCGCGCTGATGGTGAGCGTGCCGCTGATCGACCTGATGTGGAACGTGCCCGCGTTCGAGAGGTATCTGCCGCTCGAAAGCACCTGGCTGCAGTTCGGCGTGGCCTGGGTCCTCGTCGGCGTGGCCGTGCTGCTGCTCGGGTGGGTCGAGGACGTCGCGGCGCGACGGGCACCGCGAGTCCTGCCCTGAGGGAGGGGCCGGGCCTGTCCGCAGCCGGTCCGCCGGACGGGTGCCGGGGCCCCGGACGGCACGCCCGTCCGGGGCCGGCCCGCCCGCCGGATCAGCCGGCGGACAGCACGAACCACCGTGCCGGCAGGTCGATCCTGGTGCCGTCGGGCAGCTTCTCGGTCTGCGGAAGGACCGTGTCCCCGCCGTCCAGGATGGTCAGCCCGGCCGCCCTCAGCACGTCGGGAACCTCCTCATCGGTGGCGCTCGCCGGTTTCAGCCCGTGGTCGAAGACGCGGCGCAGCTTCTTGGGCGGCCCGTCCGGGCCTTCGGCCGCCTGCTGGAGCACCGCCTTCGAGGCCGGGGTCAGCTCGGCGACGAAGGCCCGGCCGCGCGCCCCGAGCAGCGTCGCCACGGCCACGGCCACCGCCGGCCTCGCCTCGGCATCGCTCTGGTGGATCACCGCTCGCATGTACACGTTGGCGTCCCCGGTCCGTTCGTGCAGCGAGCGCACCGCGTCGCCGTCGGTCAGATCGAGCTGGGCGAACTCGGCGACGCCTTCCGGGTCCGCCCGCCGGGCGTGAGCGATCGCCGCGTGCGAGAGGTCCACTCCGATGGCGCGGGCGAACCGGGTGGCGAGGTAGCGGGTCTGGGTGCCGTTGCCGCAGCCGAGGTCTATGACGGGCAGTGCGGCATCGGCGTACGGCAGGAGCAGTTCGCTGTGCGGTACGGCGCTCAGCGAGGGGTCGGCGTCCCAGATGGCTTCGCCGGGCTCGTCCGATGTGGCGGCCCAGAAGCCTTCCCATGCTTCGCGGTATCGCTGTGAAACATCCATGCGCACTCCCAAGTCCCGTCACGCCGAGCCACTTTGCTCAACCAGTGACTACCGCCCCGCACTGATCGGGGCAAGGGTGTGCACAGAGGCAGGGGCTGCTTCTCTCACCAGCCGTTCGGCCGGGTGCGCGGTGCCCGGGAGAGCGCCAGCTCGAACCAGACGGTCTTGCCCCGGGCCGTGGTGCTGCTGCCCCACTCCCGGGCGAGGGCGCTCACCACGACGAGCCCGCGGCCCGACTCGTCCTGCGCGGTGGCGTCGAGGAGCGCGGCGGGAGCGGGCTCGTCGTCGGTGACCTCGCAGAGCAGGGCGCCCGTGCGGACCAGTCTGAGCCCGATGTGGTGGGTGCGGCCGTACTTCACGGCGTTGGTGACGAGCTCGCTGACCATCAGCTCGGCCGCCTCCACGGCGTCCGGCAGGCCCCAGTCGAGCAGCTTGCCGCGGACCAGCCGGCGGGAACGGGACACCTCTCTCGGATCCAGGGCGAGTTGCCACTCGGCGACATCGCCGTCGGGGATGCCGTTGAGCCGGGCCATCAGCAGTGCGACGTCGTCCTTGCGGCCACCGCTGGGGTTCAGGGCCCGGATGATCGTGTCGCAGGCGTCGTCCATCGACGCGGCGGGGTGCGCGGCCGAGGCGCAGAGGGCGGCGAGGCCCGCCCCGATGTCCTGGCCGCGGACCTCGACCAGGCCGTCCGTGCAGAGCACCAGCCGGTCGCCCGGCAGGACCCGCACGGTAGCGGTCGCGAAGGCGACCCCGCCGACCCCGATCGGGGCCCCGGTAGGCAGGTCTAGCAGCTCGGCCCGGCCGTCCTCGGCGCGGACCAGCACCGGCGGGATGTGCCCGGCGTTGGCGATCTGGAGTTCGGAACGGATCGGGTCGTAGACCGCGTAGAGGCAGGTCGCCAGATACTGCTCGCCGAGGCGTTGGGCCAGGTCGTCGAGATTGCGCAGCAGCTGGGCGGGCGGCATCTCCATGGTGGCCATCGTCAGCACCGCGGTACGCAACTGCCCCATCATGGCCGCCGAGTTGAGCCCGTGCCCCATCACGTCACCGACGACCAGCGCGGTCCGCGATCCGGGCAGTTTCACCGAGTCGAACCAGTCGCCGCCGACTCTGCCGAGCCGGGCGCCGGGCAGGTAGCGGGTGGCGATGTCGCAGCCGGCCATCCGGGGCTCGACCTGGGGCAGCATGCTGTCCTGGAGCGTCTCGGCGACGTTCTCCTGGTAGGTGTACATGCGGGCGTTGTCGAGGACGAGCCCGGCCCTGGCGGCGAGTTCGGCGCCGGTGGTGCGGTCCATGTCGTCGAAGGGCTCCCGGCCCGGGCGTCGCATCAGGACCATGAAACCGAGCACCACGTCGCGCGCCTTGAGCGGCACGATGAGCAGCGAGCGGTGCGTGATCAGCGGCCGTAGATCACGCTTCTCGAACTCGCCCGAGATCCGGTTGCTCAACTCCTCGCTGACATAAGGGACGATGACCGGCTCGCCGGTGACCATGCACTGGAAGAACGGGGTGTGTTCCGGGAAGGCGATCGCCTCGCCGACGGGCACGGTGTCGTCCCAGCGGCCGGGTTCGTCGTTGTGCTCGACCCAAACCCGGTGCCAGATCGTGGTGACGTCGGGCGGCCCGTCCGGGAAGCCCTCGCCGGCGAGGACGGCGGCGCGCAGGTGCGTACCGGCGAAGTCCGAGAAGCGGGGTACCGCGGCGCTGGTGACCTCGCGGATGGTGCGCTCCAGGTCGAGGGAGCTGCCGATGCGGCCGCTGACCTCGTTGAGGAACTCCAGCCGCTCGCGGACCGCGGCGTATTCGAGGTCGAGTTCCGGGCGGGGCGCCTCGCGGGGCGCGAGCTGTCCGCCGGGGACGTGGTGGTCCGTGCCCTCGGCGCTCCGGCGCCCGGCACGCTGCGGCACACCCCAGTCCGGGGTCACCGGGACCCGTTCGTGGTGGCTGAACTCCAGCACCGGATAGCCGAGTTCGAGGACCTGGGCGACGATTCTGGTGGCCTCGTCGACGCTCATGCTGGGCAGGATCTCGGGCAGCCGCCCGGACAGCTCCCGGTAGCCGGGGAAATCGGTGTGCAGGGCGAATCCGGGAGCGATCGTCTCGCCGTCCGGACCCTTCTCCCTTGCCCCGCCGTGCAGTTGCGAGGAGTCGGCGGCGAGGACGAGCAGCCGCTCAGGGCCGGGGCCGACCAGCGGGTAGGCCCACCACAGGACCTCGATCCGGCCGCGGTCCCGGTCGTCCACCCGGGCCCGGCCCGCCGCCGGGTAGGCGACGGCGCCGCTGAGGGAGCTGTCGAGCTCGGGGCCGAACTCGGCGTACATCCCGTCCGGCGCCGGTGCGCCCCGGTCCTGTAACGCCCCGGCGACCGGCAGCAGTTCACCCGCGGGACAGCCGACCGCGGCCTCGCGGGCGACACCGAAGAGCCTTCTGGCGCCGGAGGACCAGTGCGACACGAGTCCTTCCGCGTCGACGACGACCACGGCGAGTGGCACACGGCCCGCCGCGGCGTCTCGCGGTTGTGGTGTCCTCTGCGGCGGCACACCGAGGTCCATGGGTGGAAGGCTCCTTCCCCATCGCGAGGTCTGCGGTACGTGCCTCCACGGTACGGGGCCGCGACCGGCGCCCGCCGGGCATCGGCGGAATCACCCCTCGAAGGTGGTGCGCCCCGCGTGCCCGGGGGCGCACCACGTACCGCTCCACGGCGTCACCCCACGGCGGTACCGGTGTGCCGGTAGCGACAACGGTGGTACCGCCGCGCGGCTCAGTCCTCGTGGCCGAGCTGGAGGTCCCGTTCGGTGCGCCCGCCGCCCGCGACCTGGAGGACGGTGGCGACCGGCGGATAGCCCGCGGCGATCACGGTGTACTCGCCGGTGGACAGGTCGACGAACCGGAACGCCCCGTCCGGCCCGGTGGTCAGGGTGTCGACCACGTTGCCGGCCGCGTCGAGGAGAGTGACCCGGGCGTCCTCGACGAGCCGCCCGCCGCTGGCGCGTACGACACCGCGCAGCACGGCGCCGCCGGCCAGCTCGATGTCCTGCCGGGTCTCCCTGGCCGCCTGCACACTGACCGGCAGCGCGGCCGGCCGGAAGGCGGGGGCGCTGGCCGCCAGGGTGTACTCCCCCGCCACCAGTTCCGAGATGACGTAGCCGCCCTCGCGGCCGCTGCGGGTGGAGGAGACGACCTCGCCGCGTACGTCGGTCAGGGTGACGGCGGCGTCCCGCACCGGAACGCCGTCCGCCGTCAGGACGGTCCCGGCCAGCCGGCCGGCCCCGCCGAGCACCACGTCGAGTTCCACGGGCCGCTCGCCCACGGTGACGCTCACGGCCTGCGGCTGGTGGCCGCCCGCCGCGGCGATGAGCACGTACGAACCGGCGCCGGGGACGCTCAGCGCGTACCGCCCCTCGTCGCCGCTGGCGCCCCTGCCGACCTGCTGTCCCTGGATGTCGATGAGGGTGAGGGCGGCACGCGGGACCTTGGTGCCGTCGGGGTGCTGGACGCTGCCGCAGACCGGCACCCCGGAGAGGTGTCCGGCGGGCTGGGTGCCGGGGTCGGTGCGGGCGGACGGGATCGTCGCGGGCTCGGCTGCGGTTTCGGGGGTGTGGTGGGACACCAGCGGTTTCTCCTTGAGGAAGAAGGCGAAGAACAGGCCGAGCACGAGGACCGGCACGAGATAGAGGAAGATCCGGGGCATCGCGTCGGCGTATGCCTGGATGTAGCTGTCGCGCAGCGCGGGTTCCATGGCGTGGACCAGCTGCGGGGTGATCGATTCCGGGTCGGGCAGATCGGCCCCCGAGGGCAGGCGAACCGCGAGCGCGTCGGCCAGCCGCCCGGCGAAGAGCGTGCCGAACACGGCCGCCCCGACGCTGCCGCCGATCTGCCGGAAGTAGTTGTTGGCACTGGTGGCGGTGCCCAGGTCGGCGGGGCGTACGGAGTTCTGCACGGCGAGCACCAGCACCGGCATGATCAGTCCGATCCCGAGACCGAGCACCGCCTGGGCGATGCTGTACTGCCAGCGCGGAGTGTCGGTTTCGAGCAGGGACAGCAGCCACATGCCCACGGCCGAGATCGCGCTGCCGGCGATCGGGTAGGCGCGGTAGCGCCCGGTCCGCGAGATCAGCTGGCCGGAGACGACGGACGCGGCGACGATGCCGCCCATCATCGGGAGCATCAGCAGCCCGGACTCGGTGGCGGTGGCCCCGTCGACCATCTGCAGGAAGGTCGGCAGATAGCTGGCGGCGCCGAACAGGGCCACCCCGACGACCGCGCCGACCAGGGCGCTGACGTTGAAGATCGAGTCGCGGAACAACCGCAGCGGGATGATCGGTTCGGGCGCCCGGTGCTCCACGACGACGAAGAGCAGAGTCGTTCCGGCAGCTCCGGCGGCCAGTCCCAGGATGGCGCCCGACCCCCAGGCGTACTCCGTCCCGCCCCAGCTGGTCAGCAGCACCACACAGGTGGAGGCGGCGGCCAGCAGTACGGCGCCGAGGATGTCGAGCCGGGGCCGGACGGTGGGCTTCGGGAGCTTCAGTACGACGGTGATGACGGCGAGGGTGACGAGGCCGAACGGGATGTTGATGTAGAAGCACCAGCGCCAGGAGGCGTGGTCGGTGAAGAACCCGCCGAGCAGCGGGCCCGCCACCGAGGCGAGCCCGAAGGCGGCGCCGATCAGCCCCATGAACCGGCCGCGCTCCCGCGGCGGTACGACGTCCGCGATGATCGCCTGCACGCCGATCATCAGCCCGCCGCCACCGACGCCCTGGAGGGCGCGGAAGGCGATCAGTTCGTCCATGGTGCGCGACCAGCCGGCCAGCGCGGAACCGATGACGAAGGTGATGATCGCGAACTGGAAGACGCCCTTGCGGCCGAAGAGGTCGCCGAGCTTGCCGTAGACCGGGAGGCCGATGGTCGATGCGAGCAGGTAGGCGGTGACCGCCCAGGACATCTTCTCCAGGCCGTGCAGCTCACCGACGATCTTCGGGAGCGCGGTGGCGACGATCATCTGGTCGAGCGCCGCGAGCAGCAGCGTGAGCATCAGACCGACGAAGATGAGCCGGATCCGGCGCGGGTCCGTCTCGGGGCCCGGGGGCGCGGCCGGGGCGACCCGCTCCGTCGCGGGCGGCGGCGGGGGTGGTTCGGACGTCCGCACCTCAGCGGTGTCGCCCGTGCCCTCGGGCTCGTCCTTCACCAGAGTGATCCCACCCACCACGTGCCGCTCCCCTCGTCGCATCTGCGCCGCCCATTTCTCGCATTGCGCGACAAGGGAGGGCAAACGCGACGGGGGGCGCTGACGGCGCACTCAGAGGGCTTAGCCGCCGGTGGGAGCCACTACGGCGCACAACCGACCGGCCGGAAAGACCACCCGAACCGGTGAGGCCGGAGAGCGAGACGCGCGAGCTACTTCTCCACGGAGGTGGCGAGGTTCTGCAGGAGCTCGTCGTAGATGCGCCCAAGTCCCTTGGGCGCGAAGGTCTTCTCGAAGAATCCGCCGATGCCGCCCGCACCGTTCCACACGGTCGAGACGACGGCCTTGGACTTCCCCTCGCCGGCCGGGGTGACGGTCCAGGTCGTGACCATCGAGGAGTTGCGGTCCTTCTCCACGAGCTGACCCTCGGTCGGCTCACTCACCTCGAGCAGGCAGTCGCGCACCCGCTTGCTGGTGGCCTGGAGCTTCCAGTGGACGAGGGTGCCCTCGCCGTCGCCGCCCTCACGTACCTCGTACTCGCTGAACTGGCCCGGCAGCACCTTGCCGCGGACGTCCTTGTAGTCGGCCAGCGCGTCGAACACCGCTTCCGGGTCCGCCGCGATGATCCGCTCTGTCGTGGCCTCGACCTGCGCCATGGCTGTTCCTCCAGCACTCGGTTGTTCGGGGTGTGCTGAGCCAACCACCTCGGCAGCCCCGCTCAAAATCCGGCCCGGGACGAAGGGGAGAAAACGATCAAGGGAACAAGTGTTCTATTCTCTGGTCAGTGCTACCTAGGAGGCGTCCATGCGCTGGGACAATCTGGCAGATAACCCCGCCAAGACCACCAATAGCGGTGCCGGCGCGCTCTTCGCCGCGGACGCGGTGACGACGCGCACCTTCGACACCCCCGAGTTCCGGGGCATCACCTTCCACGAGATCAGGGCCCGCTCGATCGTGAACCGGGTACCGGGCGCGTCCCGGATGCCCTTCGAGTGGACCGTCAATCCTTACCGCGGGTGCTCGCACGCCTGCGTCTACTGCTTCGCCCGCAAGACCCACAGCTATCTGGACCTCGACACCGGACTCGGCTTCGACTCGCAGATCGTCGTCAAGGTCAACGCCCCCGAGCTGGTACGCCGCGAGCTCTCCTCCGGGCGCTGGCACGGCGCGCACATCGCGATGGGGACCAATGTCGACTGCTACCAGCGCGCGGAGGGCCGCTACCGGCTGATGCCCGGCATCCTCGCGGCCCTGCGCGACCACGCGAACCCCTTCTCCATCCTGACGAAGGGCACGCTGATCCTGCGCGACCTGGAACTGCTGCGCCAGGCGGCCGAGGTCACCGAGGTGGGCGTCTCGGTCTCCGTCGGCTTCGTCGACCCCGGGCTGTGGCGCACCGTGGAACCCGGCACCCCCTCCCCCGAGCGCCGCCTCGACGTCGTACGCACCCTCAGCGACCACGGCATCGGCTGCGGGGTGCTGATGGCACCGGTCATCCCGTTCCTGGGCGACCGGCCCGACCAGTTGCGGGAGACGGTCCGCGCGATCGCCGCCGCCGGGGCGACCTCGGTGACCCCGCTCGTCCTCCATCTGCGCCCCGGCGCCCGGGAGTGGTTCATGGAGTGGCTCGGCCGGCACCACCCCCAGCTGGTGGGGCGGTACGAGCGGCTGTACGCGGACGGGGCGTACGCGCCCACCTCGTACCAGCGCCGTATCACGCGCCATGTGCACGAGCTGGCGACCGAGTACGGTATCGGCCCCTCGCACCGCGGCACCCCACGCGCCCTCCCGGTACCCGCCGAGCAGCCGCCGGCCGCCGAGCCCACCCAGCTGACCCTGCTCTGACCCGGGCCCGGCGCACCGGGCACCCCACGGGCAAACGGGTCATCTCTCACCGGAACGGGTCTTCCGGGCGCGAATGCGGGGAGCATGCGGCGGGGGCTGCCGTCACGCGCAGCCGTGTTCCCCCACCACGGGAGGCCATATGACGAACCGTTCAGGAATTCTGTTCGCCGTCGGGGCGACGGTCGCGGGTCTGGTGACCGCCGTGCCGTCCCCGGCGACCGCCGACACCGGTGCCCAGCGCGCCGTATCGCTCAAGTGGAGCGACTGCGGCACCGAGTCGTCCCCGACGCTGCAGTGCGCGTCGGTGCGGGCCCCGCTCGACCATGACGACCCGTCGGGCCGTCAGATCACCCTCGCGCTGTCGCGGGTGCCGCACACGTCGAAGACCTTCCAAGGGCCGCTGCTGGTCAATCCGGGTGGCCCGGGAGGCAGCGGACTGTCGATGGCGGGTTTCGTCGCCGCCTCACTGCCGAAGGCGGTGGCCGCCCAGTACGACGTGATCGGCTTCGACCCGCGCGGCGTGGGCAGGAGCCGCCCGGCCCTGGACTGCGTGCCGAAGTTCTCCGATCCGGTACGGCCCGACTCGGTCCCGCGCTCCTTGAAGGACGAGCGGGTGAACCGGGACCGCGCCCGGTCCTTCGCGGCCGCCTGCGGCAAGAAGTACCCGGATCTGCTGCCGTACATGGACACGGTCAGCGCGGCCAAGGACCTCGACGTGATCCGGCGGGCGACGGGCGCCGCGAAGCTCAACTACTTCGGGTACTCCTACGGCACCTACCTGGGCTCGGTGTACGCCAAGCTGTTCCCGGACCGCGTCCGGCGCCTGGTACTCGACTCGAACGTCGACCCGGACGGCGTCTGGTACGACGACAACATCAGCCAGGACTACGCATTCGACACCCGCCACAAGGCGTTCGCCGCCTGGGTCGCGAAGTACCACACCACGTACGGGCTGGGCAGCGATCCGGCGAAGGTCGAGGCGGCCTGGTACCGGATGCGGGACGCGGTCCGGAAGCACCCCGCGGGCAAGAAGGTCGGCGCGAGCGAACTGGACGACACGTTCCTGCCGGGCGGCTACTACAACGGCTACTGGCCCGCGCTGGCCGAGGCGTTCGCCGCGTACGTGAACGACAAGGACGCGCAGGCCCTGGTCACGGCGTACGAGCGGTTCGGCGCCGTCGACGCGGAGGGCGACAACGGCTACTCGGTCTACACGGCCGTCCAGTGCCGCGACGCCCAGTGGCCGCGTGACTGGAACGTCTGGCGCAGCGACGCCTGGCGGGTGAACGCCAAGGCACCCTTCATGGCCTGGGGCAACACCTGGTACAACGCGCCGTGCGCCGACTGGCCGGTGGAGCCGCTGAATCCGGTCCGGGTCTCCAACCACGGCCTTCCACCGGCCCTGCTCTTCCAGGCCACCGATGACGCCGCGACACCGTACGAGGGCGGGGTCACCCTGCACCGCGCGCTGCGCGGTTCCAGCCTGGTCGTCGAGCAGGGCGGCGGCAACCACGGCATCACACTGAGCGGCAACGACTGTCTGGACAAGTACCTGGCGGACTACCTGGCCAAGGGCACCGTGCCGCGTGCGAAGAACGGCGACGTGGACGCGGTCTGCGCGAAGACGCCGGACCCGGAGCCCGCGAGCGCCAAGGCCGCCGGGCCGGCCGCCCGTGCGAGCGCGGGGGGCCGGGGCAGCGCGCTGCACGGCATGCTCGGCTTCCGGGGCTGACGGACCGGGCTGACGTTCCTTCGGGGGCGTGCGCGAGGATGGGCCTGTGACCACACGGCCCGCTCCGGCGCACGCCCCCGAACCGCTGATCCGGGACATGACCATCGACGACTGCGAGGCCGTCGCGACGGTCCGGGTGCGCGGCTGGCAGAGCGCGTACGCCGGGTTGATGCCGCAGGCGCATCTGGACGCGATGGACATCGCCGAGGACGCGGAGCGGCGTCGCGGCTTCTTCGACGCGTCCGGCGAGGTCGTCAACGTGGTGGCCGAGCGGGCGGGCAGCGGCGTCGTCGGCTGGGCCGCGTACGGCCCGTACCGCGAGAACGGCCGGCGGCTCGCGCGTGGGGAGCTCTACGCGATCTACGTCCTGCCGGAGCAGACCGGGACAGGGGTCGGCCGGGCCCTGATGGCCGAGGTGCTGGCGCGCGCCGCCGCGGCGGGGCATCCGGATCTCGCGCTCTGGGTGCTCAAGGAGAACGCGCGGGCCCGCCGCTTCTACGCCGGCGCGGGCTTCCGCCCGGACGGCGCGGAGGAACCCTTCGAAGTGGACGGCGTACCGGTGCCCGAGGTGCGCTACGTACGTGCTCTCGGCGCGCCCGGGGCGCGCTGACCCGACGGCACCGCGTGCGCCGCAGCCTCTCAGATCGCCGGCAGCCTGCTCAGCGCCTCCTCGGCCGCACCGCCCAGCCGGGGGTGCGGCAGGGCGGCCTCCAGCACCGGGCGGGCCTGCGCGTCGCCGAGCCGCCCCAGCCCCTCGACACAGGCGAGCGCCACCCGCCAGTGCGGATCGTCCGGCCCGAGCAGCCTGCGCAGGGTGCTCATCAGAGCCGGTACGGACTCCGGCGCCCTTAGCTCGCCCAACAGGCGCACGGGGTACAGGGCGTACGCCGTGCGCAGGGAGTTGGTGGCGAGCGCGGCGGCGGCGCGCGGAGTGCGCGGGTCGCCGAGGCGGGCCAGGGCGTGGGCGGCTCCGGCGCAGCGCTCCGGGTCGCGGTGGTTGAGCAGCAGCACCAGCGTCTCGAAGGCCCGGCGGTCTCCTGCGCAGCCCAGCCGGAAGGCCGCGATCTCGCGTGCCCACAGCGGACGTTCGCGCTCGACGAGGACCTGTGCGAGTTCCTCGTCGTCATCCGTGGCGAGGAGTCTGCGGTAGGCCGCCGACTCCCCCGCCTCATCGGCCAGCCGGTGCGTCAGTGACCGGTACTCCTCATCCATGACGGTCAGCGTATAGCCGGGCACACAGCGTGGTGACCGGAGTGTCGAATGTGAGGTGGTGCACAACGATCCAGGGCTGGCGCGCTCGTTACTCACCGGTTAACCTCATGTGAGCGGGACACTCCCCCCGCCGGCTCCGGTGGCCTGGTGACGCAGCCACCCGGAGTGCAAGTCGGTTCGGCAGCTTTGCGAGGCGTGACTCCGGGACAGAGTCCGCCGCCCCTTCCCGGTCCCCGCGCGCTCCTCGCGCCCGGACCCGAGCACCACGACAGGCAACTCCCGCACGCCGTGCGGCGGTCCGGGCCTCCGGCCCCTCTCACCGGCCGCGCGCGCCGTGCGTCCCCTCAGTCGTCACTCACCCTGGAGTCCCGTGATGGACACCCCGCTCAGCACCATCGCCGTTGTCGGCCTCGGCACGATGGGCACCGGCATCGCCGAGGTCCTCGCCCGCTCCGGCCGCGAGGTCATCGGTATCGACGTCAGCGAGGCGGCGGCGCGCCAGGCCGTCGCAGCCCTGGAGGCCTCCACCGCACGCGCCGTGCAGCGCGAGCGGATCACGGAGGAGGAGCGCGGCGACATCCTCGCCCGGTTCCGCACCTTCTCCGACCTCCGGGCCGCCGCCGAGGCGGAGCTGGTCATCGAGGTCGTGCCGGAGACGTACGAGATCAAGCAGCAGGTGTTCCGGGAGCTCGACGCCGTCGTCTCCCCCACCGCGATCCTCGCCACGGGCACCAACGCCCTGTCGGTGACCCGGCTCGCGGCCGAGTCCCAGCACCCCGAGCGCGTGCTCGGCCTGCACTTCTTCAACCCGGCGCCCGCGATGAAGCTGGTCGAGGTGGTCTCCTCCGTGCTGACCGCCCCGCCGGCCGTCGCCGCGGTCACCGAACTGGCCCGGCTGCTGGGCAAGGAGCCGGTCGCCGTCGGTGACCGGCCCGGGTTCGTGGCCGACGGGCTGCTGTTCGGCTATCTGAACCAGGCGGCCGCGATGTACGAGGCGAACTACGCCTCGCGCGAGGACATCGACGCGGCGATGAAGCTGGGCTGCGGGCTGCCGATGGGCCCGCTCGCCCTGCTGGACCTGATCGGCATCGACACCGCCCGTACCGTCCTGGAGGCGATGTACTCCGCCTCGCACGACCGGCTGCACGCCCCCGCATCCGTCCTCGGCCAGCTCAGCGAGGCCGGGCTGACCGGCCGCAAGGCGGGCCGCGGCTTCTACACCTATGCGGAGCCGGGCAGCCAGACGGTGGTGCCGGACGCGCTGACTCCCTCGCGGGACACCGGTGCGGACGCCGGGCGCACCGTGCGTTCGGTGGGCGTCGCGGGCTCCGGGACGATGGCTTCGGGCATCGCCGAGGTCTTCGCGAAGGCCGGTTACGACGTGGTGCTCGCCGCGCGCAGCCAGGAGAAGGCGGACACCGCCAGGGGCCGGATCGCCAAGTCGCTGGAGCGCTCGGTCACCAAGGGCCGGCTGACGGCCGGGGCGCGGGACGAGACTCTGGCCCGGATCACCGCCGCGGGGTCGCTGGACTCCTTCGCCGATGTCGACCTCGCCGTCGAGGCCGTGGCCGAGGACCTGCTGGTCAAGCAGCAGCTGTTCGGCACGCTGGACAAGGTGTGCAAGCCGGGCGTGGTTCTCGCGACCACCACGTCCTCGCTGCCGGTGGTCTCGATCGCCCGGGCCACCACGCGGCCCCAGGACGTCATCGGGATGCACTTCTTCAACCCGGCGCCTGCGATGAAGCTGGTCGAGGTGGTCCGTACGGTGCTCACCGCGGACGATGTGCACGCCACGGTCCGCGAGGTCTGCGTGAAGGTGCGCAAGCACCCGGTGGACTGCGGGGACCGGGCCGGTTTCATCGTGAACGCCCTGCTGTTCCCGTACCTCAACAACGCGATCAAGATGGTCGAGGAGCACTACGCGACCCTGGACGACATCGACGCCGCGATGAAGCTGGGCGGCGGCTATCCGATGGGCCCCTTCGAGCTCCTGGACGTCGTCGGTCTCGATGTCTCGCTCGCCATCGAGAAGGTGCTGCACAGCGAGTTCCGCGACCCGGGCCTGGCACCGGCGCCGCTGCTGGAACATCTGGTGGCCGCGGGCTGCCTCGGCCGCAAGACGGGGCGCGGCTTCCGCGAATATGCCCGCCGCTGAGGCCGGGCCCTCCGGGTCTTCCGGGCCGGGAGCCGGGTGGGGCGGGCTGCTCGGGCCGCCCGGCGGCCCGCCCCCACAGGAGCGCTCTCCTGCACCGATGCAGTACGTTCACACCATGTCCCAGCCCGCCAGGTCCCCCCGTGTCTCCGCCGCACCCGACGCCCCGGAGAGCGCCGCGGGCACCCGTGCCGCCGCCCAACGGCTCAAAATGCGCCGCGAGCTGGCCGCCGCGGCGATGGAACTCTTCGCCACGAAGGGGTACGAGGCTACGACGGTCGACGAGATCGCGGGAGCCGCCGGGGTCGCCCGGCGGACCTTCTTCCGGCACTTCCGCTCCAAGGAAGAGGCCATCTTCCCCGACCACGACGACACGCTCGTACGGGCCGAGGCGGTCCTCAACGCCGCCCCCGCGCACGAGCATCCGCTCGACACGGTCTGTCAGGGCATCAAGGAAGTCATGCGGATGTACGCGGCGAAGCCCGCGGTCTCCGTGGCCCGTTACAAGCTGACCCGTGAGGTGCCCACCCTGCGGCAGGCGGAGATCGCCTCGGTGGCCCGCTACGAGCGGCTGTTCACCCGCTATCTGCTGGGCCACTTCGACGAGCGCGACCACCAGCCCGGCAACGACGACCCGTTGCTGGCGGAGGTAGCGGCGTCCGCCGTGGTCACCGCGCACAACCACGTGCTGCGACGCTGGCTGCGCGCGGACGGGCAGGGCGATGTGGAGGCCCAGCTGGACCAGGCCTTCGCCATCGTCCGGGACACCTTCGGGACCGGGATAGGCGCGGGCCGGACCGCCGGGACCGAACCGGCGAAGCCGCCGGCCGCCTCGGTGAGCAAGGAGGGCGAGGTGCTGGTCGCCGTGGCCCGCACGGACGCCCCGCTGGACGAAGTGATGCGCACGATCCAGCAGGCCCTCAAGGAGCGCTGAGGGGCCGCGGGGCCCCGCCCGGTGCCGTCCCGGGCCACGCGGTGTCTCAGAGCGCCTCGTCGATCTGCCAAGGCGGCGGTGCGGTTCCCTCGTTCCAGGCCGTGAGCGCCTCGCCGTCCAGACAGAGGATCCCGCACTGCTCCGCGTACTCGAGAGCCGGAGCGGTGTATTCGCCGGTCGTGACACAGACGGCGATCTCCGCCTCGTGCACGGCGTAGCAGGTACCGCCGAACCGCTGGAGGTCCTGGGAGCCGGCCTTGTTGGTGGGGCCGTAGTACTTGCACTGGACGACCAGGCGCCGTCCGTCGGGGGCCGTGGCGATCACATCGGCCCCCAGGTCCCCCGGTCCCCCCACGACCTGCACGTCAAAGCAGCCGTCCCGCTCGCAGAGCGCGGCGATCGCGTCCTCGAAACCGTCGGCGTCCAGGGCAGCGGTCTCCGCGAGCGGGGATTCCAGGGCCTCCAGGGCCTCCACGGGCTCCTGGGCCGCTTCGTCCACGGGTGAGGGCTCCAGCGCCTCCGGGGGCGGGCCGAAGGGCTCCTGGAGGGGGTCCAAGGGCTCCTGGGGCGGGTCGAAGAGCTCCTGAGGAGGGTCGAAGAGCTCGTGCACCGCCTCCGAGAGCGGGCCGGGACCCGGGGCCCTCCGGCGGCGCGTCCGGCGCAGGTACAGCAGCAGAACCCACGCCGCCCCGAGCGCCGCGACCGGCACCACGGCGGCCGGATGCCTGCACACCCCCTCCCACGCGGTACGCACCATCAGCCCTCCACCGCAGATCAGCAGGGCGACCGCCCCGAAGCCGAAGGCGGTCGTGCGCACGCTGAAGGCCTTCGGGGACCCCTCGGGACCGGGCTCTCGCGCAGGTACGGTCATCTGCGCCGCCCCGCCCGTCCCGATATGAGCTTTCCAAGATCATTCATCTCTGCCGTCTGCCCCGTCCGGGCGGATCCACCGGCCCGGAAACGCGGTTGCCGGCGGGCCGGACCGGTGCTGTGGTGTGCGGATGACCAAGAACCAGGACCACGACTCCCTGCTCGCCACGTTCGACCGGGAGATGCGTGAGCACGCCCGCCCCGACGGCCCCGGAGTACGCGTCGAGCGCACCGGCGGTGTCGTACGGCAGACCGGTGGGGCACAGGACTGGAACGGGGTCGTCTGGTCGTCCCCGGATCTGGGCCCGGAGCGGGCGGACGCGGAGATCGCCGCGCAGGTGGCCCACTGGACGGAACTCGGTCACGACGAGTTCGAATGGAAGCTGTACGCGCACGACCGCCCGGCCGATCTCGGGGCCCGGCTGCTGGCGGCCGGTTTCGAGCCGGAGGACCCGGAGACCCTGCTGGTCGCGCCGGTCGCGGACCAGCCCACCCAGGTCGTGCTCCCCGACGGCGTCCGGCTGCGCACCGTGCGTGACGAGGCCGATGTGGAGCTGATGGGCCGGGCCCATGAACAGGCTTTCGGCTCGGACTCGACCCGGCTGCGGCACCAGGTGCTGACCCGGCTGAAGGAGGACCCGGACCATTTCGTGGGGGTGCTGGCCATGGCGGGCGACGAGCCGGTGAGCTCCGCCAGGATGGAGCTCCACCCCGGCACGGGCTTCGCCGGGCTGTGGGGCGGCGGCACGGTCGAGGCGTGGCGCGGCAGGGGCGTCTACCGGGCACTGATCGCCTTCCGGGCACAGATCGCCGCGGAGCGCGGCTTCCGGTACCTCCAGGTGGACGCGACCGAGCAGAGCCGCCCGATCCTGCAGCGCCTCGGATTCACGGCCCTGAGCACCACGACGCCGTACGTCTACCGGCCGGCCTCCTGACCTCCCACCACGGGGCACAACGCACCAAAACGCCCCCCGTGTTGCTCATGCGTGGCACCCGGATGACAATTGAGGGAAATTGCTGGCACCCAGTGCCTTGCCAGCTGTCACGGAGTGCCATACGTTGAAGTCGTCCGGGCGGCCGGCGTGCTGAGACCTCACGTACGCCGGCTGTCCCCGCAAGCCAGGTGCCTGCGCGCCCGGACGCCTGCGTCACAGGCAAACCCTTCTGCTCCACAGAGCGAACAGCCGAGCACCACCCGCCGAACCGACGGCACACCTCCACCCAGTACCGCTCCCCTGCTCCGCAGGACCCTCAAGCGTTCCCTCAAACGCAGCGCCCCCGGAGGCACACCGTGAAGGAAATCCTGGACGCGATCCAATCGCAGGACAGCAAGGCCGCGGACTTCGCGGCGCTGTCCATCCCCGAGTCCTACCGCGCGGTGACCGTGCACAAGGACGAGGCCGACATGTTCGCCGGCGTCGACAGTCGCGACAAGGACCCCCGCAAGTCCCTCCACATCGAGGACGTGCCGGTGCCCGAGCTCGGTCCGGGCGAGGCCCTGGTGGCGGTCATGGCCAGCTCGGTCAACTACAACTCCGTGTGGACGTCGATCTTCGAGCCCGTCTCGACGTTCGGCTTCCTGGAGCGGTACGGCAGGCTCAGCGAGCTCACCAAGCGCCACGACCTGCCGTACCACGTCATCGGCTCCGACCTGGCGGGCGTCGTCCTGCGTACCGGGCCCGGCGTGAACGCCTGGAAGCCCGGCGACGAGGTCGTCGCGCACTGCCTCTCCGTCGAACTGGAGTCCTCGGACGGCCACAACGACACGATGCTCGACCCCGAGCAGCGCATCTGGGGCTTCGAGACCAACTTCGGCGGGCTCGCCGAGATCGCCCTCGTCAAGTCCAACCAGCTGATGCCGAAGCCGGACCACCTCAGCTGGGAGGAGGCCGCGGCGCCCGGACTGGTCAACTCCACCGCCTACCGTCAGCTCGTCTCGCGCAACGGCGCGGGCATGAAGCAGGGCGACAACGTGCTCATCTGGGGTGCCAGCGGCGGACTCGGTTCCTACGCCACGCAGTTCGCACTGGCCGGTGGCGCCAACCCGATCTGCGTCGTCTCCAGCGACCAGAAGGCGGAGATCTGCCGGAAGATGGGCGCCGAGGCGATCATCGACCGCAACGCCGAGGGCTACAAGTTCTGGAAGGACGAGCACAACCAGGACCCGCGCGAGTGGAAGCGGTTCGGCAAGCGCATCCGTGAACTGACCGGGGGCGAGGACGTCGACATCGTCTTCGAGCACCCGGGCCGTGAGACATTCGGCGCCAGTGTGTACGTGACCCGCAAGGGCGGCACGATCGTCACCTGCGCCTCGACCTCGGGTTACACCCATGAGTACGACAACCGCTACCTGTGGATGTCGCTCAAGAGCATCGTCGGCTCGCACTTCGCCAACTACCGCGAGGCGTGGGAGGCCAACCGGCTGGTCGCCAAGGGGAAGATCCACCCGACACTGTCGAAGGTCTACTCGCTGGAGGACACCGGCCAGGCCGCGTACGACGTGCACCGCAACCTCCACCAGGGAAAGGTGGGCGTCCTGGCGCTGGCACCGGGCGAGGGCCTGGGCGTGCGCGACAAGGAGCTGCGCGAGCAGCACATCGACGCCATCAACCGCTTCAGGGACGTCTGACATGACCGGCCGTCAGAAGGACCGCCCATGGCTCATGCGGACGTACGCCGGCCACTCGACCGCCGAGGCGTCCAACGAGCTCTACCGGCGCAACCTCGCCAAGGGCCAGACGGGTCTGTCGGTCGCCTTCGACCTGCCGACCCAGACGGGGTACGACCCCGACCACATCCTCGCCCGCGGTGAGGTGGGCCGGGTCGGCGTGCCCGTCTCCCACCTCGGCGACATGCGCCGGCTGTTCCAGGACATCCCGCTGGAGCAGATGAACACCTCGATGACGATCAACGCCACCGCGATGTGGCTGCTGGCGCTCTACCAGGTGGTCGCGGAGGAACAGGGCGCGGACCCGGGCAAGTTGCAGGGCACCACGCAGAACGACATCGTCAAGGAGTACCTGTCGCGCGGGACGCACGTCTTCCCGCCCGGACCCTCGCTGCGGCTGACCACCGACATGATCACGTACACGGTCAACCGCATCCCCAAGTGGAACCCGATCAACATCTGCAGCTACCACCTCCAGGAGGCGGGAGCCACCCCGGTCCAGGAGATCGCGTACGCCATGTCGACGGCCATCTCGGTCCTGGACGCGGTGCGCGACTCCGGGCAGGTGCCCGAGGAGAAGTTCGGCGACGTCGTCGCGCGGATCTCCTTCTTCGTGAACGCGGGGGTCCGCTTCATCGAGGAGATGTGCAAGATGCGCGCCTTCGGCCGCATCTGGGACCGGGTCACCCGGGAGCGCTACGGCATCACGGACGCCAAGCAGCGCCGCTTCCGCTACGGCGTACAGGTCAACTCGCTCGGGCTGACCGAGGCGCAGCCGGAGAACAACGTCCAGCGCATCGTGCTGGAGATGCTGGCCGTCACCCTCTCCAAGGACGCCCGCGCCCGCGCGGTGCAGCTGCCCGCCTGGAACGAGGCGCTGGGGCTGCCCCGCCCGTGGGACCAGCAGTGGTCGCTCCGTATCCAGCAGGTGCTCGCGCACGAGAGCGATCTGCTGGAGTACGAGGACATCTTCGCCGGGTCCCATGTCATCGAGGCCAAGGTGGACGAGCTGGTCACCGACTCGCTCGCCGAGATCGACCGCATCCAGCAGATGGGCGGCGCGATGGCCGCCGTCGAGTCCGGCTACCTCAAGTCGGAACTGGTCTCCTCGCACGCCGCACGGCGGGCCCGGATCGAGGGCGGCGAAGAGAAGATCGTCGGCGTCAACATCTACGAGACGACGGAGCCCAACCCGCTCACCGCCGACCTCGACGCCGCGATCATGACGGTCGACCCCGAGAACGAGGCCAAGGTCGTCGCCGCCCTCCACGAGTGGCGCGACAACCGCGACGAGGCCCGCGCCACCGAGGCGCTCGCCGTACTGAAGAAGACCGCCGCGGGCACCGAGAACATGATGGAGGCCACCGTCGAGTGCGCCCGCGCGGGCGTCACGACGGGCGAGTGGTCCTGGGCGCTGCGCGATGTGTTCGGCGAGTTCCGCGCACCGACCGGAGTGTCGTCCGCCCCGGTCGCGGTGACGGCCGAGGAGGGCACCCCGCTGGCCCTGGTCCGCGAGAAGGTGTCCCGGACCGCCGCGGACCTGGGCGTGGGCCGGCTGCGGCTCCTGGTCGGCAAGCCCGGCCTGGACGGGCACTCCAACGGCGCCGAGCAGATCGCCGTACGCGCCCGCGACGCCGGCTTCGAGGTCGTCTACCAGGGCATCCGCCTCACGCCCGAACAGATCGTCTCGGCCGCCGTCGCCGAGGACGTGCACTGCGTCGGCCTGTCGATCCTCTCCGGCTCGCACGCCGAGCTGGTGCCGGACGTACTGACCCGGCTGCGCCGCACCGGCGCGGGCGACATCCCGGTGATCGCGGGCGGGATCATCCCGCCCGCCGACGCCGCGGCCCTGATCGGGGCCGGTGTCGCCGCCGTATTCACACCGAAGGACTTCGGTATCACGGAGATCATCGGCCGTATCGTCGACGAGATCCGGAAAGCGAACAAGCTCGACCCTCTGGAGGTCCCCGCATGACCACCCCCGTGAACCGCCTGCGTCCGCGCCGTTCCTGCCTGGCCGTGCCGGGCTCGAACCCGCGCTTCCTGGAGAAGGCCCAGGGCCTCCCGGCCGACCAGGTCTTCCTGGACCTGGAGGACGCCTGCGCTCCGCTCGCCAAGGAAGGCGCCCGGCACACGATCGTCGACGCGCTGAACAACGGCGACTGGACGGGCAAGACCAGGGTCGTGCGGGTCAACGACTGGACGACCCACTGGACGTACCGCGACGTCATCACGGTCGTGGAGGGCGCGGGCCCCAACCTCGACTGCATCATGCTGCCGAAGGTCCAGGACGCGCAGCAGGTCGTCGCCCTGGACCTGCTGCTCACCCAGATCGAGAAGACGATGGGCTTCGAGGTCGGGAAGATCGGCATCGAGGCGCAGATCGAGAACGCCAAGGGCCTGGTGAACATCGACGACATCGCCGCCGCCTCGCCCCGGCTGGAGACCCTGATCTTCGGTCCCGCCGACTTCATGGCGTCGATCAACATGAAGACCCTGGTCGTGGGACAGCAGCCGCCCGGGTACGGCGCGGACGCCTACCACTACATCCTGATGCGCATCCTGATGGCGGCCCGCACGCACGACCTCCAGGCGATCGACGGACCGTTCCTCCAGATCCGCGACGTGGACGCCTACCGCGAGGTCGCGGGCCGTGCGGCGGCTCTCGGCTTCGACGGCAAGTGGGTCCTGCACCCCGGTCAGGTCGACGCGGCCAACGAGGTCTTCTCGCCCTCGCAGGAGGACTACGACCACGCCGAGCTGATCCTCGACGCCTACGACTGGTGCACCTCCGAGGAGGGCGGCAAGAAGGGCTCGGCGATGCTCGGCGACGAGATGATCGACGAGGCCAGCCGCAAGATGGCCCTCGTCATCGCGGGCAAGGGGCGGGCGGCCGGCATGGAGCGCACCTCCAAGTTCGAAGCTCCGGAGGCCTGAGATGCAGTTCGGACGCACATACGAGGAATTCGAGATCGGTGCGGTCTACAAGCACTGGCCCGGAAAGACCGTCACCGAATATGACGACCACCTCTTCTGTCTGTTGACCATGAACCATCACCCGTTGCACATGGACAGCAACTACGCGGAGAGCACGACCGATTTCGGCAAGAACGTTGTCGTCGGCAACTACATCTACTCGTTGCTGCTCGGCATGTCGGTTCCGGATGTCTCCGGAAAGGCGATCGCCAACCTGGAGGTCGAATCGCTGAAGCATGTCGCGCCGACCTTCCACGGCGACACCGTGTACGGCGAGACCACCGTTCTGGACAAGACCCCGTCGAAGTCCAAGAGCGACCGCGGAATCGTTTATGTGGAGACCAGGGGATACAAGCAGGACGGGACGCTGATCTGTGTGTTCCGCCGCAAGGTGATGGTCCCCACGGAGACGTACATCAAGGAGCGGGGCGGGGAACAGCCCGGCCGCCCGGAGCCGAAGCAGCCTTCGCAGAAGAACGTGGAGAAGCAGCCATGACCCGACTCGCCCAGACCGCCGGGCTCAACGACGTCCAGCAGGAAATCCTCTCCACGGTCCGGGATTTCGTCGACAAGGAGATCATTCCGGTCGCGACCCAGCTGGAGCACCGCGACGAGTACCCGACCGAAATCGTCGAGGGACTCAAGGAACTCGGCCTTTTCGGGCTGATGATTCCCGAGGAGTACGGCGGGCTGGGTGAGTCACTGCTCACCTACGCACTGTGCGTGGAGGAGATCGCCCGCGGCTGGATGAGCGTGTCGGGGATCATCAACACGCACTTCATCGTGGCGTACATGCTGAAGCAGCACGGCACCCAGGAGCAGAAGGACACCTTCCTGCCCCGGATGGCGCTGGGCGAGGTGCGCGGCGCGTTCTCGATGTCCGAGCCGGCTCTGGGCTCCGACGTCTCGGCGATCACCTCGAAGGGCGTCAGGGACGGCGAGGAGTACGTGCTGAACGGCCAGAAGATGTGGCTGACGAACGGCGGCACGTCCAATCTGGTCGCCGTTCTGTGCCGGAGTGACGAAGGCCACCCCGAGGGCACCCCGCCGCACAAGTCGATGACGACGTTCCTGGTGGAGAAGGAGCCCGGCTTCGGTGAGGTCCGGCCGGGCCTCACGATCCCCGGGAAGATCGACAAGATGGGTTACAAGGGCGTCGACACGACGGAACTCATCATGGATGGGCTACACATTCCGGCCAATCGTGTACTCGGCGGCACCACCGGCCGAGGGTTTTACCAAATGATGGACGGCGTGGAGGTCGGCCGGGTCAATGTCGCCGCACGTGGCTGCGGCGTCGCACAGCGTGCATTCGAGCTGGGCGTTTCCTACGCACAGCAGCGCCACACCTTCGGCAAGCCGATCGCCCAGCACCAGGCCATCCAGTTCAAGCTGGCCGAAATGGCCACCAAGGTCGAGGCCGCGCATGCGATGATGGTAAATGCAGCGCGCAAAAAGGACTCCGGGGAACGAAACGACCTGGAGGCAGGGATGGCGAAGTACCTCGCCTCCGAGTACTGCAAGGAAGTCGTCGAGGACGCCTTCCGGATCCACGGCGGTTACGGCTTCTCCAAGGAGTACGAGATCGAGCGCCTCTACCGGGAGGCACCGATGCTGCTGATCGGTGAAGGTACCGCCGAGATCCAGAAAATGATCATCGGGCGCCGACTCCTCGAGGAGTACCGGTTCCAGGGTTGATTGTCCTGTTCGTGGTGATTTAACCGCGAAGAAGATCACACCCTGTCATCCTCATCCGGTGCCTTCCAGACGTCCGACTCGGCTGCTGGCTTGCCCAGTTGCGGTCCGCAACCGATAACATCGCCGGAAAAGCCGCCGTCCCCCGTTGCCAGCGCGGCATCATCCGCTACGAAGGTCATCCATGCCCGACAGCCATACTTCTGCACCACGCGGCGGGGTCCGCCTTGCCCGCGGAGCTTCGCCGTGGCTCCTCCCGACCGTCGCCACCGCCGCACTCAGCCTGACCCGGGCCCGCAGGTCCGGGCGCTGGGCGGCGGTGGCCGTGCCCACCACCGCGCTCGCGGCGGGCATGCTGTGGTTCTTCCGCGACCCCGAGCGCGAGATCACCCAGGGCCGCGTCATCTCACCGGCCGACGGCGTGGTGCAGAGCATCATGCCGTGGAAGGACGGACGTACCCGCGTCGCGATCTTCATGAGCCCGCTCAACGTCCATGTCAACCGCGCTCCACTGGCCGGCACGGTGACATCGGTCGAGCACATCCCCGGTGGCTTCGTCCCGGCGTTCAACAAGGAGAGCGAGAACAACGAGCGCGTTGTCTGGCACTTCGACACCGAACTCGGCGACATCGAGATGGTGCAGATCGCGGGTGCTGTGGCCCGTCGCATCGTCCCGTACGTCCCGCAGGGCACGAAGGTGGACCAGGGCGAGCGGATCGGCCTGATCCGTTTCGGCTCACGGGTCGACATCTACCTTCCGGAAGGTATCGATGTCGCGGTCGAGGTCGGCCAGACCACCACCGCGGGGGTGACTCGAATTGACCGTGATTGATCCCGAGACACAGGCGGGCTGGGTGCCCGAGGCCGAGTCCGATGACGACACCGAGGACATGCCGCTCTCGATGCGGCTGTCGATAGCGGACACCCTTACTCTCGGTAATGCCACGTGCGGTTTCATGGCGGTGTACTTCACCACCACGGGGATCCTCATCCCGCACCTCACGGGCAGCGACGAGAGCGGCATGGCGCGGCACTCCGCGGCCACCGCCGTGATCCTCATGCTGATGGCCGCCATCTTCGACCTCTTCGACGGACTCGTGGCCCGCAAGCTGCGCTCCTCGCCGATGGGCGCCGAGCTGGACAACCTCTCGGACCTCGTCAGCTTCGGGCTCGCCCCGGCGTACTTCGTCCTCGTGTACGGCATGGTCGCGGACGACGCACACCAGCGGGTCTCGGCGCTCGCGGCGATCGTCGTACTGCTGGCGGTGGTGCTCCGGCTTGCGAGATTCTCCTGCGTGACCTTGAAGGACGGCATGTTCCAGGGCATGCCGAGCCCCTTCGGGGCGCTCACGGTCATCTCGATCGTGCTCCTGGAGCTGCCCTTCGTGCCGACGCTGCTCGCGATCATCGGAGTGGCGTGGCTGATGGTCAGCCGGGTCGAGTACCCCAAGCCGCGAGGTGTCCTCGCGGTGGCGATGCTCGGCTGGATCGTGGCCGCGATGGGCCTGCTGGCCGCATGGGCGTTCGACGCCCCGGGCGGTCAGCTGCTGCTCCAGACCGGCTGTGCGCTCCAGGTGGTCCTCGGAGCGGTCATCCCGCTCTTCGCGACCGCCCGCCGGGTGAACACCTTCCGTGACAACCGGCGCGAGGCACGGGCGGCGCAGCTGCCGTAACGGCTCGACCTCACCCAGCACGACGAGGGCCCGGATGCTCCCCGGCATCCGGGCCCTCGTGCATGCCGTGCCATTCGAGAACCGCCCGCGAATGCGCGCCTCTGTGCCGGCCCCGGTAATCGGGATATTCAAGGGTTCCCACGCGAAAACAGGGCGGCACCGAGTGTGTGCACGTTTCTCCGTCGAACCCCGGGGTACTCGACAGGTCCGCCCGACCGCACAAGGCGGACCGGAGTTCAGCGGACCGGAGCTCACGCGGGACCGCGGGAAGGAAACTCACATGCTCAAGGCAATCGCAGACGTTTTCCGTTCGGTCGGTGGCGCCGTCGCCACTGTTGTCAGCCTGCCGTTCCGGGCGATCGGACGCCTCTTCAGCGGGGCTTCCGACACCGCACACCACCACGGCTGAAATCCCTGAATCCCGCGCCCTCCACAACCCCCTGCGTGCGCGGGACACACTCCCCGCGCGCCGCACTGCGCCGACTGCCGCCATTCCAGTACGGGAAATGCCCCGCTTCCGGGGCGGGCGCGGCGGTACGGTGCCGACTCGGGAACACCGTCGGGACGCGGCGGGCCCGCAGGAGGGGCGGCGCGGGGGATGTCGGACTGGCCACTGGCGATCGGTGTGCTCGCCACGCTCACCATGCTCTTCTTCCACTGCGCCAGTGACCGGCTCGTCGGAAAACCGAGCGCCCGGACGTCCTGGGGCGTCCTGGGATTCGTCGTCTCGCAGATGGTGGAGAAGGGCGTCTGGTTCTTTCCGGGCTCCACCCCCTCCTGGTACGGGCCCTCGACCTATGTCTCGGCGACGGTGGCCGGCAGCGTCGGCCTCGCACGTCTCTTGCTGACCAGCCCCGAGCAGCGCGCCAACGCGGAGAACGACCCGCAGGCGGCGAGCGAGCGCGCTGCCCGCGGCGAGGAACGGCTGCGGAGCTACGCGGTGTCGGACGACGTGGCGGTCCTGGACCTGGCGGTCGAGGACTTCCGCACCGCCACCCGCCAGACCGTGGGCCACGCCTCCCACCTGGGCCATGTCACCGGGCTCGTCCGGGCGGCACGGATGCGGTACGAGCGGCTCGGCCGGATCGAGGACCTCGACGAGGCGGTCGAGGCCGGTGCCCGGGCCGAGGGGGCCCGGGGCGGAAACCGGGACCGGGGCAGAATGCTCGGCCACCTCAGTACCGCCCTGCGGCTGCGCTACGACCATCTCGGCGCGGCGGACGATCTGAAGCGGGCCGTCGCCGCCGGTCGCGAGGCCGTCCGGCTCGTCCCCACCCGCTCCGCGTACTTCCCCGGGACATGCGGCCAGTTCGGCGCCGCGCTGCACAGCGAGTTCCTGCGGACCGACGACATGGACGTCCTGGGGCGGGCCGTGGCCCAGGTGTCGGCGGCGGTGGCCTGGGCGGACCGGCGCGGCTACCGGCGCGCGGCGGACCGGACCACGCTCTGCTACCTGCTCGTACAGCGGGGGAAGCGGACCGGGCATCTCTGGGACGTCGACCGGGCGGTGACGCTGGGGCGGGAGGCTCTGGAGACGATCGAGCAGGGCGAGGCGCTGTTCGCGACCTGTCTGAGCAATCTCGGTTTGGCGCTGCGCACCCGGCACGGGTTGCGGGCCGGCCTGGACGGGCAGCCGCCCACAGCCGATCTGGACGAGGCCGTCAGGCTGAGCGGGCGTGCTCTGAGCACGGCTCCGCCCGACGCTCCCGACAGGGCGGTGTACCAGGTCGTCGCGGCACTGGCGCTCCGCGACCGCGCCCGGTACGACGCGGCAGGCACGCCGGGCGGGGCCGGTCCGGGCCGTGCGGGACGGCTGGACCTGGCACTCGACGCGGCGCGGGCGGCTGCGACCCACCTCAGGGCCGATGTGCCGACGCGCATGCGGGCCGGACTGCTCTGGAGCGATATCGCCGCCTCGGCCGCCCGGTACCAGGAGGCGATGACGGCGTTCGAGACGGTCATCGCCCTGCTGCCCCGGCTGGCCGGCCGCGAGTTGCGCCGGGCTGACCAGGAGGACCGGCTCGGCCGGTACACGGGCATCGCGGCGGACGCCGCCGCGTGCGCCCTCCATGAGGGTGCGCCCGAGCGGGCGGTGGCGATGCTGGAGCTGGGCCGGGGCGTGCTGCTCTCGCGGGAGCTGGACCTGCGGGCCGACATCGGTGAACTGAGGGCCCAGAACCCCTCGCTGGCACGGGAGTTCGAGGAACTGCGGGCCTCTCTCGCCGAGGGTCGCGCCGAACGGCTCGCAGCCGACGCCTCTGGCTCCCGCTCCCGGCGCCGTGAGGAGGGCGAGCGCTGGGACGTGCTGCTGGGCGAGATCCGCTCGCTCGACGGGCTCGCCGACTTCGCCGGGCCGCCCTCCCCGCAGCGGCTGCTCGCCGGGGCGGCCGAGGGAGCCGTCGTGTATCTGAACGTGAGCCGGTTCCGCTCCGACGCCGTCGTCGTCGCCCCCGACGGGATCCGCTCCGTTCCGCTGCGCGTCACCCCTGACGAGGCCGAGCACCACCGGCGCGCACTGGACTCCGCCCTCGATCCGGCGAACGCCGACGAGCCGGCGCGGGCCGGGGCCGTGCAGGAGGTGCTGGGCTGGCTGTGGGACGCCCTGGCGGAGCCCGTACTCGACGCGTTGAAGGATCTGCACGGCGCGCATCAGGGTAACGGCCTGCCGCGGGTGTGGTGGGTGCCGACCGGATCCCTGGCACTGCTGCCGGTGCACGCCGCGGGACACCGCGACGGTACGCGGTCCCTGCTCGACCGGGTGGTCTCCTCCTACACGCCCACGGTCCGGTCCCTGGCCACCGCCCGGGCCGCCCGTGCCGTCCCCTCCGGCCCTCGGGTGCCCCTCACGGTCACGATGTCCAGCACGCGCGGCGCGGGGCCGCTCAGCGGCGCGGAGGCGGAGGCCCGGATGGTCCGGGACCTCTTCCCCGGCACCGTCCGTCTCAGCGATGCGGAGGCGACCCGGGAGCGGGTCCTGAACGCCCTGCCGCACCATGCCTGGGCGCACTTCGCCTGCCACACCCTGTCCGACCCCGACGTCCCCTCACGCGGCGGGCTGGTCCTGCACGACCACCACCGGCAGCCCCTCAGCGTCGAGGACGTGTCAGGTCTCGACCTGGGAAGCCCCGAACTGGCCTATCTGTCCTCCTGCGACACCGCCCGGACCGCACCCCGCCACGCGGACGAGGCCATCCATCTGGCCTCGGCCTTCCAACTGGCGGGCTACCGCCATGTGATCGCGACGCTGTGGCCGGTGGAGGACGAGGTCAGCTCCGTGTTCGCCGAAAGGGTCTACGCGGAGCTGGCCGAAGCGGTACGGCACGACGCACCGATCGACGCGGCGGCCGCCGTGCACCGCGCCACCCTGGCGGTTCGCGCACTGTGTCCCAACAGGCCGCAGTTCTGGGCGAGTCATCTGCACGTCGGGTGCTGAACAGCCCTGGGGACCAGGCCCCGCCGACCGGGGCGTGTGACGGGTTCAGTGGTCGTCCGGCGGCGCGTCGGACGGCTCAGGCTGCCGTGTCGCCGCGTCGGCGTCCGGCGACGGCGGGGCCGATACCGCTGCCGGGTCCGCGGGTCCCCGGGTAGGTTCGGGCGGGCCGGCGCCCGGTGTGTAGCCGCGGTACTCACCAGGGCCCTTCTTGAGTAACTTCTTCTCGAACTCGGTCAGTTCCGGCTCATCGGACCCGGGCGGGCTCATCTCGCCTCCTCTTCGGTTCGGGCGGCCGGCACTGCTGCCGGGGTGGTGTCGGGGGGCGTGACCACCGCGGCGGGCGGTGAGAGGAGCTCCAGCACATCGGTGTCGGCCGCGCGGATATGGATGCCCGCGCTGTCCCGGACGGGCCGGACGAAGCTGCCGTCGGCCCTCATCAGCCACGCCGACTCCAGGAAGATCTCGGGTTCCTGCGGGTACGAGGTGGCGTACGACCGGCGCCCGTACCAGCCGCCCACCCAGGCGCCGTCCCGCAGCCGCATGCGTACGAAGCAGGGGCCGGAACGGCGGAACAGATGGTCCCAGGCGGTGGGCGTCGAGCCGTAGCGGGCGGCTCGCCGGCGGCGCTGCCACCAGGTGACGGCGCCGGCCGCCGCGGCGGGCACCACGATGAACAGCACCAGCCCCAGCAGCCCCGCCGACCGGGGCTGCTGTGCGGTCGCTCCCCATCCGCCGGCCCGGGCCCGATGGACGAACCGCACCAACTGGGGCCCCACCGCGACCAGATACAGCGCGTCGAGCACGACCGAGGCCGCGACTGCACGCAGAACCCGCTCGCCCAGGTCGCGTTCGCCGGGCACGGGGCCGCGCCAGCGCTCGCGCAGGAACTGGTAGGTGACGCCCGGCAGGACGAACAGCACCACCAGGGCGACCTGGAGCACGGTGGAGGGGGACTCTCCCATCATGTGCCCCGCATTCCCTCGGAGGGATCGTGCGCGATCAGCCGCGCCCGCCGCGCCCGCACGGCCAGCACGCCCGCCGCCACGGCCGTCGAGACCGCCACCCAGGGCCTCGCGTGCACGATCAGCGAGGCGGTCTCCGACTGCAGGGAGAAGGCCAGCGCCACCAGCAGCCCGCAGAACAGCCAGAGCCCGCCCACCAGCCGGCTCGGAAGGAACATCTCCGCGAGCAGCAGCAGGGCCCCGAGGAGCGCGGTGACGGCCACCGCCATCGTGAAGGGGTCCTTCTCCATGAGCACCCGGTACTCGCCGATGTCCAACAGGACCAGAACGGTGCCCCACTTGGCCCGGCCGAAGCCGATCAGGGGCGAGAGGACCACGAGGACCAGCACCAGCCCGTACACCACCGACTCCGGCACATGCATGACCGACCGACTCCCCCCGCCCGCTGCACGCCCATGGGCGTCCTGCTGGAGATGCTAGTCACATCCCGGGAACATGGAGGTCCCCCGTTCGGGTTATCTCGGCGGCCGGGGGTTTTCGGTCACCGGGCCTTCAGCCCGTCGAGGACCACCGTGATCAGGGGATCGTCGACGCGGGCGCCGGGCCGGCAGACCGCCGCGTTCAGCACACCGATCACCGCGTGCGGCGGTACGTCCGCGCGCATCGCACCCTCCTCCTGCGCCCCGCGTGCGAGATCCTCGAACAGCTGGTCCGACTCCGCGATCAGCGCGCCCAGCCGGGCGTTGCGCCCGGTGTCGCCCCCGAGCGACTTGGTCATGGCCAGCGGCAGCGCCGTGCAGTGGCCGACCAGCCGCACGAGCACCTCCCAGCGGGTGGGCCCCGGTTCGGCCGCGGCGGAGCGGCCGAAGGCGAGCAGATCGCTCAGCGCATCCGTCGCGATGTGTTCCAGCAGCGTCTGGCGGTCGGGGAAGTGACGGTAGAGCGCCCCGACGCTCAGCCCGGCGGCACGGGCGATCCGGTCCATCGACGCCTCGGCTCCGCACTCGGTGAACACCTCGAGCGCCGCGGCGACGATCAGTTGACGATTTCGCTGTGCGTCGGCTCGCACGTCTCATTTCCTCCGTCGGCCCGAAAACATGAACACCACCTTCACCTTACGGTAGGGTCCCGAGCCAGAAGGTGAATCACGTATTCAGGTTACTGGAGGGTTCATGCGGATCGGTCTGTACGTCGGTCAGACGCCGAGCGTGGCGGACGCGCTCGGAGAGGTGCACGCCGCGGCGGGAGCGGGACTGGACAGCACTTTCCTCAGCCAGGTCTTCCATTGGGACGCGATTACGGTGGCGGCCCTGGCGGGGCATCTCACCCCCGGCATCGAACTGGGCACGGCGGTGGTCCAGACGTACCCCCGGCACCCGATCACCCTGGCCACCCAGGCACTCACGGCCCAGGCGGCCACCGGCAACCGGTTCACCCTCGGCATCGGGCCGAGCCACGCCGCCGTCATCGAGGGCCGGTTCGGACTGGACTACGACCGTCCGGCGCGGCACATCCGCGAGTACCTGTCGGTCCTGGCACCCCTCCTGCGCGGTGAGGCGGTGGACCACCGGGGCGAGACGCTCCGCGCGACGGCCGAGATCACGGTGCCGGGCGTGACGCCGCCACCGGTACTGGTCTCCGCGCTGGGGCCGCTGATGCTGCGCGCGGCGGGCGGGGCGGCCGACGGGACCATCACGGTCTGGGCGACCCCGCGGACGATCTCCGAGCACGTCCGGCCACGCATCGAGGAGGCCGCGGCGGCAGCGGGCCGCCACGCACCACGCATCGTCGCCGGAGTCCCCGTCGCCGTGACCACGGACCCCGAGCGGGTGCGCCGAAGCGTCGCTGCCCAGCTGGGACCGACCTCCCAACTGCCCGCCTACCGGGCCCTCCTGGACCGGCAGGGCATGTCCGGCGTGCACGAGACCGTCCTGGCGGGCGACGAGGACACCGTGACGGCGGGCATCCGCGCCTTCGCCGACGCGGGCGCGACGGACCTGCTGGTCAGCAGGGTGGGGGACGCGGACGAGAGGGCCCGGACGCTGGAACTGCTGTCCCACGTGCGGCGCGGGTGAATCCATGGAGCCACCCTTTTTGCTCATGAATGCCAATGTTTTGCACACAGCGCCAGGTCACGTCGGCCAGGAAGTCGGGTCGGCAGTCCGACAATCACGCCCCCGACACCCATACCGCGCAGCCTCGAGTCGTGAATTTGAGTAGCGCAAGCAGAATTTTGCGCACCGGCATAGACTTCCTTGCGGCGCTGCTTCTAGCCTGTGGGGCGTCCGAAGTGCCCCACGAGCCGCAAGGACGACTGCCACGTGACCCCAACTCCCAGACGCCCGTTGCTCAGACGCTCCATGTCCGCCTCACTCGCACTGGCCCTCGCCGCGTTCGGCACCGCCGCCGCCGTGGTCCTGTCCAGCGCTCCGACCGCCCGGGCGGCGGGTATCCCCGCCCCCTCCCCCGTCGCGGTTCCCGGCCGCGGTGCGACCGTTCCGTTCAAGGAACAGGAAGCCGAGTACGCGGCCACCAACGGCACGCTGATCGGCCCGAACCGGCTGTACGGCACGCTGCCCTCCGAGGCCTCGGGCCGGCAGGCCGTGACGCTGGACGCCGTCGGCGAGTACGTGGAGTTCACGCTCACCGCACCCGCGAACGCGATGTCCTTCCGGTACTCGCTGCCGGACAACGCCGCCGGATCGGGCCGGGACGCCTCGATCGACGTGCTGGTGAACGGCGGGGCACCGAAGGCGGTGCCCGTCACCTCCAAGTACGGCTGGTACTACGGCGGTTACCCCTTCAACAACAACCCCGGCGACACCAACCCGCACCACTTCTACGACGAGGCCCGGACCATGTTCGGGTCCACCCTCGCAGCCGGCACCAAGGTCCGGCTGCAGGTCTCCTCCACCTCCGCGTCACCGTCGTTCACCATCGACCTGGCCGACTTCGAGCAGGTGGCCGCGCCGACGGCCAAGCCATCGGGCGCACTCGACGTCGTCTCCGACTTCGGTGCCGACCCGACCGGGGCCGCGGACTCGACCGCCAAGATCCAGGCGGCCGTGGACTCGGGCAAGGCACAGGGCAAGGAGGTCTACATCCCGCAGGGCACCTTCCAGGTCCGCGACCACATCGTCGTGGACAAGGTGACGCTGCGCGGGGCCGGACCCTGGTACTCCGTACTGACCGGACGCGACCCCTCCAACCGCAGCAAGGCCGTCGGCGTGTACGGCAAGTACGCCGCGGACGGTGGGAGCAGCGATGTCACTCTCAAGGACTTCGCCATCATCGGCGACATCCAGGAGCGGGTGGACGACGACCAGGTCAACGCCATCGGCGGGGCCCTGTCGAACTCCACCGTCGACAACATCTGGATGCAGCACACCAAGTGCGGCGCCTGGATGGACGGTCCGATGGACAACCTCACCATCAAGAACAGCCGCATCCTGGACCAGACCGCGGACGGTGTGAACTTCCACTACGGCGTCACCAACTCCACCGTCACCAACACCTTCGTGCGCAACTCCGGTGACGACGGACTGGCGATGTGGGCGGAGAACGTCCCGAACGTCAAGAACAAGTTCACCTTCAACACCGTGGTCCTGCCGATCCTCGCCAACAACATCGTGACGTACGGCGGCAAGGACATCACCATCTCCGACAACGTCATGTCGGACACCATCACCAACGGCGGCGGTCTGCACATCGCCAACCGCTATCCGGGCGTCAACTCCGGTCAGGGAACCGCGGTCTCGGGCACCACGACAGCGGCCCGAAACACCCTGATCCGGACCGGGAACAACGACTTCAACTGGCAGTTCGGCGTCGGCGCGATCTGGTTCAGCGGGCTCAACGAGCCCATCAACGCCACCATCAACGTCTCCGACACGGAGATACTGGACAGCTCCTACGCCGCGATCCACCTCATCGAGGGTGCGACCAACGGACTACACTTCGACAACATCAAGATCGACGGCGCCGGCACATACGCCCTGCAGATCCAGTCGCCGGGCACGGCCACCTTCACCAACGTCGTGGCGACGCACATCGCACAGTCCAACCCGATCCACAACTGCGTCGGCAGCGGCTTCCAGATCACCCGGGGCGCCGGCAACTCCGGCTGGTACGCGGACCCGCCGGCCTGCACCGGCACCTGGCCGGACCCGGTGTGGACCAACGGCGGTGTGCCGGAGGGTGGCAACGGTCCGACGGATCCGCCCACCGACCCGCCCACCGACCCGACCGACCCGCCCACCGATCCTCCGGTCGACACGGGCAACCTCGCCCAGGGCCGCCCGGTCACCGAGTCGGGGCACGCGGACGTGTACGGCGCGTCCAACGCGGTGGACGGGAACGCGGACACCTACTGGGAGAGCGCCAACCACGCCTTCCCGCAGTCCATCACCGTGGACCTCGGCGCGGCCAAGGCAGTCAAGCGGCTGGTCCTGAAGCTGCCGCCGGCGGCAGCCTGGGCCACCCGTACGCAGACCCTGAGCGTGTCGGGAAGCACCGACAACAGCACGTTCAACTCGCTCAAGAACTCGGCGGGTTACACCTTCGATCCGTCCAGCGGAAACAAGGCGACCGTCACCCTGCCCGGCACGTCGGCCCGCTATCTGCGGCTGACCTTCACGGGTAACACCGGATGGCCGGCGGCGCAGCTCTCCGAAGTGGAGGCGTACACCACCGGCTGACACCGCACGGCCGGTCGCCGGACGGGCGGACCGTCGCGCCCGTCCGGCGGCCGGCCCGCCCGCTCGGCTACTTCAGCGGGTAGGACTCGGCCGCCGCTGCCGCCTTCGCGGGCCTGACCACCTTCAGGCCGCCGGGGACCTCGGCGTCCGGCTTCATGATCACGCTCTCCCGGGTGGAGGGCGCGGCCGGGTCCGAGAAGTCGTGCGACATCCCGAAGTCGCTCCCGAAGTCCGTGACGGTCAGCAGCGCCCTGTCGACGCCCGCGCGGGTGAGGTCCTTCGCCGCGCACGCCTTCTTGAGTGCCTCGCCGTACAGTGTCGCCGCGGTGTATCCGGCGATGACGCCGTTGTCGAGGCCGTCCTTCGGGTATTCGGCGCGGTACTCCTTGGAGAGCTTGGCCGGGCCGGTGCCCGGGTCGCCGATCGGCAGGGTGGACGCTGCGACGTAGTAGTCCTTGAGCAGGGCCGGGCCCGCCTGGGTCTTCAGCAACTGGGGTGCGAAAGCGGAGTTGTTGCCGATGACGGGGACCCTGAAGCCGGTGGCCGCCGCGACCCCGACCAGCGAGGCCGCCTGCCGCGGGCCCGCACTGACGACGACGGCCTTGACGCCCGCCTGCTTGAGCGCGGCGACCTGGGCCGTCATGTCGTTGTCGGTGGGCTTGATCTTCTGCTCGACGACGGTGAGACCCGCCTCCTTCGCCGCGTACTCCGAGCCCGCCAGGGCGTTCTCGCCGTAGTCGCCCTCGAAGTAGACGTGACCGATCCTGTCGCCCTCGGCGATGCGCTTCTCGGCGAGCAGGTAGTCGATGGCGTTGACCGTCTCGACGTCGTACGTGGCCCCGATGACGCGGACGTACTTGCTGCCGAGGAGATTCGCCGACCATGCCTGCGGCAGGACGAGTCCCTTGTCCTGTCCGTCGATCCGCTGCTCGACGGCCGCGACGAAGGGAGAACCGATGAACTGGACGAAGCCCAGCACCTTCGGCTCCAGCTCCGTGTATCCGGCGATGGCCTTCTGCGGATCGTAGCCGTGGTCGCGGACGGTCAGCGCGATCCTGCGCCCGCAGATGCCTCCGGCCGCGTTGGTCTGCTTGACCCAGAGCTGCTGGGCCTGGGTGACGCTCCTGCCGAGGGAGGCGTAGACCCCGGTCATGTCGGTGAGCGCGCCGAGGGTGATCGCCGATCCGGTGACGCCCTCACCGGTCTTCACACCGCTCTTGTCCTTGGCTCCCTCGTCGGAGGTGTCCGCCTTCTGGCTGCACCCCACGAGGGTGAGGGCCAGGGCCGCGCACACGGCACCGAGCACACGCAGTTTCATTTCTTCTCCCCTGGGTTCTTCGAACGGGCCGGGCCGCCGGGCAGGAGCCGGGTCAGTCCGCCGGGCAGGAACAGGACGGCCGCGACCACCGCGGCGCCGTACAGATAGCGCGAGGCCTCGCCAGGTGCCGGACCGCCCGTACCGGGGGCGGAGACCAGGGGCAGGGAATCGCTGTAGCGCGTGAGCAGTTGTGGCAGCAGCGAGACGAACGCGGCCCCGACGACCGCTCCCGCGACGGTGCCGAGCCCGCCGATGACGATCATGGCGAGGTATTCGAGGGACTGGACCATGCCGAAGTACTCCGGCACGGTCCGCTGGAAGACGAGCGCGAGCAGCACTCCGGCGAGTCCGGCGTACATCGAGGACAGGACGAAGACCCCGGCCCGGTAGCGGGCCACCGGCACCCCCATCACGCCTGCCGCGATGCGGTGGTCCCGGATGGCGTTGAGCGCTCTGCCGGGCCGCCCGCGCAGCACTCCGCGGGCGAAGACTCCGCTCAGCAGGAGCGCGAGCAGCGCCGCGTACCAGAGCTTCTCGGCGGACTGGAAGGGCACGGCCGCCACCACGACCTCGGTGTCGTCGAAGTCGAATCCGAACAGGGAAAGAGGCGGTACGGCACGGCCGTTGAAGCCGCCGGTGAGGGAGCCCGCGTTGAACAGCACGTGCTGGCCGATGAAGATCAGCGCCAGGGTGGCGATGCCGAGATACGCGCCGCGCAGCCGTCCGGCGATCGGGCTGAACAGACCTCCCGCGACCCCGGCCAGGAGAACGGCGAGCACGGCGGACAGCCAGCTCGGCAGTCCGAGTCCGGTGAGTTCGTGCCCGTCCACGGCACTGCTCCCGCCGGCCAGGACGCAGTAGCCGTACGCACCCACCGCGAGGAAGGAGGCGTGCCCCATGGAGAGTTGGCCGGTGGCTCCGGTCAGCAGGTTGAGCCCGATGGCGCCGATCGCGGCGGCCATGGCGAAGAGCCCGGCCTGCAGCCAGAAGCGGTCCAGGTAGAACGGAAACGCGAGCAGGAGTACGGATCCGGCGGCCCAGAGGTACGTACGCGGGTGGCGCAGCCCGGCCGTGACACCGGCTCGCCGCGCGCTGATCGCGCGGCCCGTGGCGGCCTCGGTGGTGGTCGTGGTCTCAGACACGGGCGAGCTCCTTCGTGCCGAGGAGTCCGGCGGGCCGCAGGAGCAGCACGATCACCATCACCAGGTAGGGGGCGAGGTCGCCGATTCCGCGGCCCAGGAAGGAGAGGTCGCTCTGGTAGCCGGTGGCGAGCGATTCGGTGACGCCGACGATCAGCCCTCCGGCGAGGGCCCCGGTCGTCGAGTCGAGCCCGCCGAGGATGGCGGCGGGGAAGGCCTTGAGTGCGGCCAGTGAGGTGGCCCGTTCCAGACCGGGGGTGGGAAAGACCGTGAGGAAGAGGGCCGCCACCGCGGCGAGTGCTCCGGCCACCGCCCAGGCGGCGAGCGAGACCCTCCCCAGCCTGATCCCCATCAGCGCCGCGGTCTGCGGGTTCTCGGCGGCGGCCCGCATGGAGACGCCCCACGAGGTGAACCGGAAGGCGAGCAGGAACACGGTGATGAGCAGGGCGGCGGCGATGAACGCCGCGACCCTGGTCTGGGCGAGGGTGACGTCGCCGATGGTGATGACCCTGTCCCCCCACGGGTCGCCGAGCGAGAGCACCTCCGTGCCCATGCGGCGGGTGAGTTCGGTGGTCAGGAGGATGTCGACGCCGATGGTGACGATGGCCAGGACGCTGTGGTCGCTGCCCCGGTAGCGGCGCATGACCAGGAATTCGACGGCCGCGCCGACCAGGGCCGCGCCCGCGATGCCCACGGCGAGCGCGGGCCAGAAGCCGATGTCGTCGTGGAGCACGGCGGTGACGTAGCCGCCGGCGAGCAGCAGGGAGGCATGGGCGAAGTTGACGACCTCGGTGGCTTTGAAGATGACGACGAAGCCGAGGGCGATCAGGGCGTAGACCGAACCGATGGAGAGCCCGCCGAGGAGGAGTTCGATGAAGGTGGTCATTCCGGTGCCCCCAAGTAGGCCTGGACGACGGCCGGGTCGTTCTGGACCTCGGCGGGGGTGCCGCCCGCGATCCTGCGTCCGAAGTCGAGTACGGTCACGGCGTCCGCCAGCCGCATGACCACCCCCATGTCGTGTTCGACGAGCACGATCGAGATGCCGAGGCTGTCGCGCACCCCGGCCACGACCGCCGCCGTGCGCCGCCGTTCGTCGGCGGTCATTCCGGCGACGGGTTCGTCCAGGAGGAGGATCCGCGGCTCCATGCACAGGGCGCGGCCGAGCTCGACGAGCTTCTGCTGCCCGTACGGGAGCGCCCCGGCGGGCCGCTCCAACTCGGTCGCGAGTCCGATGAATTCGGCGATCTCGCGAACCCGCTCGCGATGGCGTTCGGCCTCGCGGGCGGCGGACGGCAGCCGCAGTCCGGCGGCGAGGAACCCGGCGCGGGTGAGGCGGTGCCGGCCGAGCAGCAGGCTGTCGGCGACGGTGGCGTGCGGGGGCAGCGCGATGTTCTGGAAGGTCCGTGCGACACCGAGCGCGGCGATCCGGTGCGGGGCGAGTCCGGTGAGTTCGCTCGTCCCTAGACGGACGCTGCCCGACACGGCCCGGTACACCCCGGAGAGCACGTTGAAGCAAGTGGACTTGCCAGCCCCGTTGGGGCCGATGACCGCGTGCACACTGCCCGGCTCCACGGTGAAGGAGACGGCGTCGAGGGCGGTGAGCCCGGCGAAGCGGACGGTGATGTCGCGGACCGCGAGCGCCGCCGGAGCGGTCTCCTGCCGGGTGGTCATGCGGACCACCTGCTCAGGGTGGGCAGGGAACCTGCCGCCCGCCCCGCGTCCTCGGCCGCCGTCTCGTCGACGACGCCCAGGTAGCGGCGGCGTACCTCGTCCGATGCGGCGAGCTCGTCCGCGGGCCCGTCCAGGGTGACCTCGCCGACCTCCAGGACGTAGGCCGTGGACGCGAGCCGCAGGGCGATCGACGCGTTCTGCTCGACGAGCAGGACGGAGGTGCCCGTCGCGTTGATCTCCCGCACTGTCTCGGCGATGCGTGCCGCCATCAGCGGGGCGAGGCCGAGCGACGGTTCGTCGAGCAGCAGCAGCCGGGGCCGGGCCATCAGGGCCCGGCCCATGGCCAGCATCTGCTGCTCGCCGCCGGACAGCAGCCCGGCGCGCTGGTGGGCGCGCCCGCCCAGTACCGGGAAGAGTTCGTGTACGCGGTTCAGGGCCACGGCCGACGCCCTGCGTCCGCCGCGGGCCCCGAGGGCGCCCGCCCGCAGATTGTCGGCCACCGTCATCCGGGCGAACACCTGTCGCCCCTCGGGCACCTGGACCACTCCCGCGGCCACCACCTGAGCGGGGCGCAGCCCGTCCAGCCGGTGTCCGTCGAAGCTGACGGTTCCGGTGCCCGTACCGCGGTGGAAGCCCAGGGTCCGTGAGACGGCCCGCAGCAGTGTGGTCTTCCCGGCCCCGTTGCCGCCGAGCACGGCGGTGATCGCCCCGGCCGGCACGTCGAGGGAGACGTCGCGCAGCGAGCGTACGGGGCCGTAGTCCACGGACAGTCCGCGGATCTCCAGCGTTGCCATGCGTCCTCCTTCCGCCTGGACGGCGAATCGACCCGCGGGGATTGGTAGCTGCCGGGCCGGTTGGCGTCGGACGCCCGACCGACTGCGGTGGGGGCGCACGGGCACGGCCCCGAGGGGGGGCGCGG